>NZ_JBXWRD010000084.1:0-13261 GCF_059612725.1 Ruegeria sp. YKSF070
GTGAAGTCGATCACCGCCTGCGCCTGGGCAAATGCCTCGAGCGGGTCGTCGGTCACCGCAACGCCCAGCGCCTGACCGCCCATCGCCTCGCCCACATCGCGCCCGATCCAGTCGTGCCCGGTGCGTTCCAGCGCGCCCACCAGCCGCACCTTGTCACTGTCCGTGACGGTCCGTACCAGCATCTGGCCCATGCGTCCCGAGGCGCCGGTGATCACGATACCTGGAATATGAGTCATGGCATGGTCCTTCATTTCCTGCGCTTGATGCCTCCTACCGTGTTCGGCACCGCTTGGCAAAGCTTCGCTTTGCGCTTAGATCGAAGCCATGGCAAAGAACAAGTTCCACGATGGCCCCGGCCCGTCGCAGCGTCAGTTGCGTGTCGGCGAAGTGATCCGCCGCACCCTATCAGAGGTGCTGGCGCGCGGCGATGTGCATGATCCCGACCTGAACCGGATGTCGATCACCGTGGGCGAGGTGCGCACCTCTCCCGATCTCAAGATCGCCACCGCCTATGTGCTGCCGCTGGGCGGCAAGGGGCAAGAGGACGTGGTGCAGCTGCTCGCGCGCAACAAGGGAGAGCTGCGCCGGGTTGTCGGCAAGAAGCTGGGTCTGAAATTCACCCCCGAGCTGCGGTTCCGGCTGGACGAGACATTCGACCGGCTCGACGATACGCGGCGGATGTTCGATCAGGACGCGGTGCGCCGCGATCTGGACGAGTGATCCGGGCGGCGGCTGTCCTCGCCTTATTGACCGGCGCAGGTCAGGCAGCGGCGGTGGATTGCCGCGACCTGACCCATGACGGCAACCTTTATACCGTGTGCGAGGTGGATGCCCGCAGCGCGGATCTGCGGCTGTTTCTCAATGACGCGGACGGGACACTGCTGGGTCAGTTCTCGACCGTCGACCAGACGCTGCGGACCGAAGGCAAGCGGTTGGCCTTTGCCATGAACGCGGGCATGTATCACGACGACCGCTCGCCCGTCGGCCATTATGTCGAGGACGGGATCGAACAAAAGCGGGTGATCACCAATGCCGGGCCGGGCAATTTCGGCCTGCTGCCGAACGGGGTGTTCTGCCTGCGTACGGGCCGGGCGGATGTGATCGAAACGCTGGATTATCAGGCAGCGAAACCTGAATGCCGCTTTGCCACCCAATCGGGGCCGATGCTGGTGATCGATGGCGCATTGCACCCGCGATTCCTGCCCGATTCGACCTCGCGCTATATCCGCAACGGGGTCGGCACCAGTGCCGACGGCGCGCGGGCGGTGTTTGCGATTTCGGGGAACTCGGTGACGTTTCACGAATTCGGAACCCTGTTCCGCGATGTACTGAAAACGCCAAACGCTCTCTATTTCGATGGCAACATCTCGCGCCTTTACGCGCCGTCGCTGAACCGTGCCGATCTGGGCTTTTCCATGGGCCCGATCGTTGGCGTCGCGGTCGACGATCGCTGAGCCAAATCCACGCAGCATAAATTGACAGCCCGGCCCGGATCAGATAGGTCGCGCGCCTCAGATCTGGACGAGGGCAGGATGGCACGCAAACGCAAGGGACGCGATATTTCGGGATGGCTGGTGGTGGACAAGCCCGCTGGCATGACCTCGACCGCCGTCGTAAACAAGGTCCGCTGGGCGCTGGGCGCCAACAAGGCTGGGCACGCCGGAACCCTCGACCCCGAGGCCACCGGCGTTCTGGCCATCGCGCTGGGCGAGGCGACAAAGACCGTTCCCTATATCACCGACGCGCTCAAGGCTTATGTCTTTACCGTGCGCCTGGGCCAAGCCACCAATACCGACGATGCCGAGGGCGAGGTGATCGCCTCCAGCGACTTGCGCCCCACTGATGAACAGATCAAGGAAGCGCTGGCACCGTTCCTGGGCGATATCATGCAGGTCCCACCCAAATTCTCGGCTGTCAAGATCGACGGCCAACGCGCCTATAAGCTGGCCCGCGACGGCGAAGATGTGGAACTGGCCGCCCGCCCGCTCTGGGTCGAGGAACTGCTGATGGTGGATCGGCCCGACGCCGACCACGTTGTACTGGAGATGACCTGCGGCAAGGGCGGCTATGTCCGCTCGATCGCCCGCGACCTGGGTGTCGTGCTGGGCTGTCACGGCCATGTGCGCGAACTGCGCCGCATCTGGTCGGGCCCGTTCGAGGCCGAGGAGGGCATCACCATCGAGCAGATCGACGAGATGGCCAAGACGCCGGAACTTGACAGCTATCTGCGTCCGCTGGAGGAGGGTCTGGCCGACCTGCCCGAGCTCAAATGCAGCGCGGAAGGTGCCCAGCGCCTGCGTAACGGCAATCCCGGCATGGTCTATCCCGGTGACGCCGAATATGGCGACGAGGCCTGGGTCTCGTTCGAGGGGCGCGCGGTGGCGGTGGGAGTATACAAGTCCGGCGAGCTGCACCCGTCGCGCGTCTTCGCCTTGTCCGAGTAACCTCCGGGGCGTGACGCAAGGCGCAGCGCGTGCTAGGGCACGCCCATGATCACCCGTACCCATACCAAGGGCGACGCACCGTCGACTGCCATCTATTCCGACTGCGAGCGCTACCGCTACAGCCTGACCCGTGTCTGGGACCCGGCCGGGCGAAAGGCGCTGTTCGTGATGCTGAACCCTTCGACCGCGACCGAGGTGCAGAACGATCCAACGGTTGAACGCTGCGAGCGACGGGCGCGCACACTGGGCTTTGGCGCCTTTCAGGTGACCAATATCTTTGCTTGGCGTGACACCGATCCCCGCAAAATGCGCGCCGCCGCCGATCCGGTCGGGCCAGAGAACGACGCGGCCATCCTGGCAGGCACCGAATGGGCCGATCAGATCGTCGCCGCCTGGGGCACGCATGGCGCCCATCTGAACCGTGGACCGGCGGTCGAACGCCTGCTGCGCGGGACCGGGCTGCCGCTGTTCCACCTGGGTCTGACCAAGGACGGGCATCCCAAGCATCCGCTTTATATCGGTTATGCCCAGCAACCTGCGGTCTGGCCTGAACCCGGCACTCGTTAACCATCCATCCTGAACGGCTTTGACGAACCCCTTGCAATGGTGGGATATTTGCAGACAGGGGTGACGCGTGTCTGGAGTAGTGGGATGTTGATGCTCGCAAGTCTGTTGGGGTTGGCCGCCGTTGGCGGCGTCGTGCTCATGACGGGGGGAAGCGAAGAAAACGGTGATGACGAGCTTCTGCCGGAAGAGGACCAGCAGGAAAGCGAAAGCACCGAAACGCTGGGCATGATTTCCGGCGGCGCCGCGCCTGAACCTCTCTTGATGTCGGACGCCATCATCGGCGCTGACGGGCTTGTCCTGTCCGGCGGCAAGGCGGGCGACGTTCTGACCGGCGAAGACGGGGACGATCAGATCAACGGATATGACCTGAACGACACCATCGACGGGGTCGAAGGCAACGACACGCTGCATGGCGTCGACGGCGACGACGAGATCCGGGGCGGGGACGGGTTCGACCTGTTGCATGGCGAGGACGGCGATGACAGCCTGGATGGCGGCGCAGGCAATGACAACCTGTTCGGCCATTTCGGCGAGGACAAGATGCAAGGCGGCAGCGGCGACGACACCCTTTATGGCGGGCAGGATGACGACCTTCTGGATGGTGGCGACGACGACGACGCCTTGCATGGCGGATATGGCGACGACACCCTGTCCGGCGATGCGGGTCGGGACACCTTGTTCGGCGGTTTCGGCAATGATCTGATCCTCGGGGTCGAGGGACAAGATGGCACTCCGGCCGCGCCCGAAGACCAGGCGGTCGATTACCTCAATGGCGGGCAGGGCGACGACACGATCTGGGCCGGGGCAGGCGACATAGTCACCGGTGGCGACGGCGCCGACAACATCATCGCCGGCGACTGCTCGTCGGATGGCGCCCCCATCGAGGTCATGGATTTCGACTCTGACGAGGACCGCTTGATGGTGATCTGGGACGGCCCCGAGGGGCAAACCCCCGAGATCGAGATCAGCAGGGATGCCGAGAATCCCGACATCAGTCGAGTCACCGTGGACGGGCACGAGGTTGCGCTGCTGCGAGGTGGTGCACCAGACGGTGTCGGCGATATCGTGCTGGCACGTCCGGGCGACCTGCCTCTTGCCGGCACCGCCGCCTGAGCTGCACGCGCAGAAAGCCTTTGCTCTCTCTGACTATTCCGCGTATACGCGCGCATCCGCATCGGAATCGCTCTGATGCCGACCCTCTCCATGGGCCTGTGCTGGACGACATCCCGGCCTGCGCCATTCACTCTAACCTGACAAGGAGACCCCGATGTCGATCACTGCCGAAGAAAAAGCACGCGTGATGAAGGAATATGGCACCAAGGAAGGCGACACCGGTTCGCCCGAGGTCCAGGTTGCCATCCTCAGCTCGCGCATCTCGACCCTGACCGAGCATTTCAAGACCCACAAGAAAGACAACCACGGCCGCCGTGGTCTTCTCAAGCTCGTGGCTCAGCGCCGCAAGCTGCTGGACTATCTGAAAGGCAAGGACGAAGCCCGCTATCAGTCGCTGATCGAGCGTCTGGGCCTGCGCCGTTAATCGGGTCCGAAATCGGATTTGGGAAAGCGCCCGCCTCTGGCGGGCGTTTTTCGTTTCCCGATGCCGATCCGGTCAGGCCCCGTAGCGCGCCAGAAATGTATCGACGGCGGCCAAAGCCACCTCGTTGATCTCGGCCTGGGTGAACCGGGTCTGGATGCCAAATACGGCACGTGTCCACAGACGCGTCTTGCACAGTTCCAAGAGCTGCTCGGCGGCCATCGGAACATCGCGGATCACCAGTTCGCCCTTTTCCACCGCCTTTTCCAGATACTCACAAATCTGGCGCTGCCCGTTCTCGGGACCCGCCGCATAAAAGGCACGCGCCAGTTCGGGGAAACGTTCACGCTCGGCGAGGCAGATGCGGAACACCTGCTGCGCAAAATCCGACGTCAGAAATGCCACCAGTTGGGTCGCGGTGATGGTCAGCACCTCGCGCGCGGGGCGCGTTTCATCGACCATCGCCAGAATGCGCTCGGCCATCAGCTGACACTCGGTCTGCGCCACCTCGACGAACAGCAGCCGTTTGTCGGGAAAGTAGCTATAGAGCGTCGCTTTGGAGACCCCAGCCGCGCGGGCAATGTCATCGACATTGGCACCTTCGAACCCGTCGCTCATGAACACGTCGCGCGCACCCCTGAGCACCTGGTCGAATTTGCGTCCCGTGCGCAGGATGGTCGCAGCCTGGGTCATTCCATCTCCACTGATATTCGGTTTTTTCAACCTATTTTGCGACGGGTGGAATTTCAACGATTCGGGCGAAACGGGTTGCAACCGCGTTGGCCCGCGCTATCTTGGAATCATTCTAAAACAGAGGTCGAGCATGCGGTTTCTCTCCTATCGCAAACACTTCCGCGATCTGTCGGAACAAGAGGTTATCGCCTTGGCGATCTCGTCTGAAGAGGACGATGCTCGCATTTACCGGTCGTATGCCGAGATGTTGCGTGCCGACTACCCGGCCACGGCCAAGTTGTTCGACGGCATGGCCGCCGAAGAAGATCAGCACCGCGCCCAACTGATTGCCCTGCACGAACGACGCTTTGGCGCGGTGATCCCGCTGATCCGGCGCGAGCATGTCGCAGGCTACTATGCGCGGAGACCCGTCTGGCTGGTCGAAAACCTCGGGATCGAACGAATTCGCACCGAGGCAACAGCGATGGAGCGCGATGCCGAGCGGTTTTATCTGGCCGCCGCCGCCCGCTCGACCGATGCCGCCACCCGCAAGTTGCTGGGAGATCTGGCCGCCGCAGAGGCGGGGCATCAGGCCACCGCGTCCGATCTTGAATCGACCCATCTGGACGACGAGACCCGCGCGACAGAGGAAGCAACCGCGCATCGCCAGTTCATCCTGACCTGGGTACAGCCGGGGCTGGCCGGGCTGATGGACGGGTCGGTGTCGACACTGGCACCGATCTTTGCCACCGCATTCGCCACTCAGGACACCTGGACCACCTTTCTGGTCGGTGTCGCTGCCTCGGTCGGGGCCGGCATCTCGATGGGCTTTACCGAGGCCGCCTCGGACGATGGCGAATTGTCGGGCCGGGGTTCTCCGGTCAAGCGCGGCTTTGCCTCGGGCATCATGACGACGCTGGGCGGGTTGGGCCATGCCTTGCCCTATCTGATCCCTGATTTCTGGACCGCGACCAGCATCGCGATCTTCATCGTGTTTTTCGAGCTTTGGGCTATCGCCTGGATCCAGAACAAATATATGGAAACGCCGTTCTTCCGCGCCGCATTCCAGGTTGTGGTGGGCGGCGCGCTGGTGTTGGCCGCCGGAGTGCTGATCGGCAGCGGCTAGCGGCCTTGTCATCCGGTCAAATCATGTTACCAATTTCGAATGGTCGAGATCTTTCTGCGCACATTGCCATTTTTCGTGATCATCGGCCTGGGATTCTGGGCCGGTCGCACACGGTTCTTCACGCCCGAGGCGACCGCCTATCTGACCAAGTTCGTGTTCTTCTTTGCCTTGTCGGCGATGCTGTTCCGGTTTGCCGCCACCCTGCCCTTTGCCGAAATCTTCAACGGGCAATTGGTGATGGGCTATCTCTGGGGCACCGCCGGGGTCTATGGCATCGCCTCACTGGTCGCATTCCTGCGCAAGCTCGACGTGCCGACCGCAGCGGTCGAGGCGCAATGCGCAGCCATCGGCAATGTCGGCTTTTTGGGCCTGCCGATGCTGGCCATGCTGTTTGGTGAGGCGGCGATCGGCCCGGTGATGCTGGTCCTGTCGGTCGATCTGATCGTGTTTTCCTCGCTCATCGTGATCCTGATCAATGGCGGGCGTGACGGGCGGCTTAGTCTGGGGACGCTGCGCCTGATCGGTCTGGGGCTGCTCAAGAACCCGATGATCGTCAGCATCACCGCCGGACTGATCTGGTCGTCGCTGCGCTTGCCGATCCCCGGACCGCTGAACGATTTTCTGACCATTCTCGGTGGGGCGGCGACCCCCGGCGCGCTGTTCGCCATTGGCGCCTCGCTGGCTGGACGCTCGGCCGAACGGGTGCAGATCGCCGCCTGGCTGAGCCTGTGCAAGCTGATCATCCACCCGGTTCTGGTAGCACTGGCGGTCTTGTGGGTGTTCCCGGTCGATGCGTTCTCGGCCTCGGTCGCGATTGCCGCCGCAGCGCTGCCGGTGGCGGGCAATGTCTATATGCTGGCCGCCCATTACGGGGTGGCGCCACAACGCGCCTCTGCGGCGATCCTGCTGTCCACTGCCGTGTCGATCCTGACCGTACCCGCCTTTATCGCCTGGGTCAGTGCCGTCTGATCAGCAACGATTGCGGTTCGGATGATGATATTATATGCGGTGTTTTGAATGCATTAGGAGATCTCTATGTTTCCCGCCCGGTTCGCTCCCCTGCTCTCTGCCGCGATCATGTCCGGCCTGATGTCTTGTATCGTGACATGCGTGGCCACCGTCCGAGCTGTCGGAGTAGCTCCGGGCATGGCCGCCAAATGGATGAGCGCCTGGCTGCTGGCCTGGCCCATCGCGCTGGTGGTGCTGCTGTTCGTGGCGCCGTTGACCCGTCGTCTGGTCGCCGCCCTGGTGCGCAGCGAAACCTGAACCCGGCCAGGTCAGGTTGACGGGGCGCCACGCGAACCGCGTGCAGCGGACGCTAATGTGCCTCGGCCCAGTTGGCGCCCCGGCCCGCATCCACCACCAGCCGCACATCCAGTCGCACCGCCGGATCAGCGGCGCCCTCCATCACGTCGCGAGCTGCGGCGATGGTGTCCTCGACAGCGTCCTCTGCCACTTCGAACAGAAGTTCGTCATGCACCTGAAGCAGCATTTTTGCCGGCAGGTCGCGAATGGCATCCGGCATCCGCACCATGGCGCGGCGGATCACGTCGGCCGCCGTGCCCTGAATCGGGGCGTTGATCGCGGCGCGGCGGGCAAAGCCTGCATGTGGCCCCTTGGCGTTGATCTCGGGCGTATGGATGCGCCGGCCGAACAGGGTCTGTACATAGCCATGCTCCTTGGCAAAGGCGATGGTGTCGTCCATGTAGGTCCGGATGCCGGGGAAACGCTCGAAATAGCGGTCGATGAATTCCTGCGCCTCGGCGCGCGGAATGCGCAGGTTGCGCGCCAGGCCAAAGCCCGAGATGCCGTAGATCACGCCGAAGTTGATCGCCTTGGCGCGACGGCGGATCTCAGGCGTCATTTCCGCAAGCGGCACGTCGAACATCTCGGACGCGGTCATCGCGTGGATGTCGAGCCCGTCGGCAAACGCCTGTTTCAACGCCGGGATATCGGCGATATGGGCAAGGATGCGCAACTCGATCTGGGAATAGTCGAGGCTCAGCAGAACATTGCCCGGCTCGGCCACGAAAGCCTCGCGGATGCGGCGGCCTTCTTCGGTGCGGACGGGGATGTTTTGCAGGTTCGGGTCGGTCGAGGCCAACCGCCCGGTATTGGCACCTGTGATCGAATAAGAGGTATGGACCCGCCCCGTATCGGGGTTGATATGGGTCTGGAGCGCGTCGGTATAGGTCGATTTCAGCTTGCTCAGCTGTCGCCAGTCGAGGATGCGCGCGGGCAGTTCGTGTTCCGTCGCCAGATCCTCTAGCACGTCTGCCGGGGTCGAATACTTGCCGGTCTTGCCCTTTTTGCCGCCCTCAAGCGACATCTTGTCGAACAGGATCTCGCCCACCTGCGCGGGCGAGCCGACGTTGAACGGTTCGCCGGCCAGGTCGTGAATCTCGGCCTCGAGCCCCGCCATCTTTTGCGCAAATGCGTTCGACATCCGACTTAGAACATCGCGGTCGACCTTTATGCCATGCATCTCCATCTCGGCCAGCACCGGCACCAGCGGGCGTTCCAGCGTTTCATAGACTGTGGTGACCTGCACGCGGTGCAGCTGCGGTTTGAACAGCTGCCAGAGCCGCAGGGTGATATCGGCATCCTCGGCGGCATAGGCGGTGGCCTCGTCTATCGGCACCTTGTCAAAGGTGATCGCCGATTTACCCGAGCCCAAGAGCGGTTTGATCGGGATCGGCGTATGGCTGAGATAGCGTTCGCTGAGCGTATCCATCCCATGCCCATGCAGCCCGCCATGCATGGCGTATGACAGCAGCATAGTGTCATCGATCGGCGACACCGCAACGCCGTAGCGGGCAAAGATCTTGGCATCATATTTCATGTTCTGCCCGATCTTGAGGATCGCGGGATCCGCGAGCACCGGTTTCAGCAGATCGAGCGCCTCTTGCAGCGGCATCTGCTCATCGGCCAGCTTGTCCGAGCCAAAGAGATCACCCGCGTCGCCATCGCGATGGGTCAGCGGGATATAACAGGCGGCACCCGGCTCAATCGCCAGCGAGATACCGACCAGATCGGCGGTCATCTCGTTCAGGCCAGTGGTTTCGGTATCGACCGCGACCCAGCCCCGCTCGCGGGCTTGGGCGATCCATTTTTCCAGAGTCGCCGCATCGCGCACGCATTCGTATCTGGACGCGTCAAAAGGCGGTTGTTCGGGCGCGGGCGCATCCTCTGTCGCGGGGGCGGGCGCCTCGGTGATCACCGGCGCTTCGGCGCCCAGCTTGTCGGCGATGCGCTTGGTCAGGGTGCGGAATTCCATCTCGGCCAGGAAGCCCAGGAGTTTCTCGGGGTCGGGGTCGCGCAATTCCAGATCATCCAGCGTGAAGTCGAGCGGGGTGTTGGCGTCGAGCGCGACCAGACGTTTCGACAGTTCGATCTGCGCGCGCATGTCGATCAGGGTCTGGCGGCGCTTGGGTTGTTTGATCTCTTCGGCGCGGTCCAGCAGCTCTTCGAGCGAGCCGAATTCGTTGATCAGCAGCGCCGCGGTCTTGACGCCGATACCGGGCGCGCCCGGTACGTTGTCGACGCTGTCGCCTGCCAGCGCCTGCACATCGACAACGCGGTCAGGGAAGACGCCGAATTTCTCGAACACGCCGTCGCGGTCGATGCGCTTGTTCTTCATGGCGTCGAACATCTCGACCCCGTCGCCCACCAGCTGCATCAGGTCCTTATCGGAGCTGACGATGGTCACCCGCCCGCCCGCGTCGCGCGCCTGATGCGCCAGGGTGGCGATGATGTCGTCAGCCTCATATCCCTCCAGCTCCTTGCAGGGGATGTTGAACGCCTCGGTCGCCTGGCGGGTCAGCGGGATCTGCGGACGCAGGTCCTCGGGCATCGCCTCGCGGTTGGCCTTGTAAAGGTCGTAGAGGTCGTTGCGGAACGTATGGCTGCCCTTGTCGAAGATCACCGCCAGATGGGTCGGCGCATCGGGACCATGATCACCATCGACATAGCGTTGCAGCATGTTGCAGAAGCCCGAGACCGCCCCGATGGGCAGGCCGTCGGATTTGCGCGTCAGCGGTGGCAGCGCGTGATAGGCACGAAAGATAAAGGCCGATCCGTCGATCAGATGCAGATGGCAACCCTTGCCGAAAGTGCTCATGCCCGTCTCTCCCTCATTCGCGCGACGCTCCTGTCCTGCCACGGAACGGAGCGGGTTTCCAGCAGCCAAAGGCAACACGGTCGTTTGGCGCGGTCAGGGTCATACGCGCGGTGCCGGAATTTTGAAAAAATTCCGGTTCAGAAAATCCCATTTTCTAAATCATTTTCTTTGCAAGAAAATGATTGCGCCCGTCAGTTGGACTCGCGCCCCTTCAATACGTATTTGCAATCGCAATAGGGGCATTCGACCCAACCGTTATCCTCGGGGATCTGCAACCAGACACGCGGGTGTCCCAAAGCGCCTTCGCCCCCGTCACAGGCAACGCGGCTTTTTTCAACGATCTTGGTTTCCGGCGCTTGGATGGTCATCGCGGGGGCCTTTCTTCAGGTTGTCGGCACTGCGGACATGGATTAGGTCCGTTTATGAGCGACAAGGCGAGCAGGAGCAAGAGCCGCGCATGACCGAAGACGCAATCCGGATCGAGGGTCTGACCAAGACCTATCGCGGCAGTCACGGACAGCCGGAAAAGCAGGCTCTGAAAGGGATCGACCTGAGCGTGCCGCGCGGCTCTGTCTTTGGCCTGCTGGGCCCGAATGGGGCGGGGAAATCCACTTTGATCAACATCCTTGCCGGGCTGGTCACCAAGACCTCTGGCAGGGTCACGATCTGGGGGTTTGACCAGGATCAGAACCCGCGCCAGTCGCGCGCCGCCATCGGGGTGATGCCACAAGAGTTGAACCTCGACCCGTTCTTCACCCCGCGTGCCGCGCTGGAAGTTCAGGCCGGTCTATACGGTGTGCCCAAGTCGCGGCGCTGGAGCGACGAAATCCTCGCCATGATCGGCCTGACAGACAAGGCCGAGGCCTATGCTCGTACCCTGTCTGGGGGCATGCGACGGCGGCTGTTGCTGGGCAAGGCGCTGGTGCACCGACCGCAGGTTCTTGTGCTGGACGAACCCACCGCCGGGGTCGATATCGAGTTGCGCCAGATGCTTTGGAGCAATGTGCGCAAACTGAACGACGAAGGCATGACCATCATCCTGACCACCCATTACCTGGAAGAGGCACAGGAGATGTGTGATCAGATTGCCATCATAAACCAAGGTCAGGTGGTGGCGCGGGACAGCACCGCCAACCTGCTCGACCGCCTCGACGCGCGCGCGATGATAATCTTGCCCGAGGGGCCATTGACCAACATGCCCAAGGGTCCGGGGATCGAGGCCGAAGCGCGCGCCGACGGCACTCTGGCATTGCGCTATCACAGCCAGAGCACCAGCGCGGAGGCTGTGCTGGAAGCGGTCCGCTCCGCTGGCATCCGCATTCGCGACGTGCGCACCGAACAGGCCGATCTCGAGGATGTTTTCCTGGCACTGACGTCATCAGCCTGACCTGCCCCGATCATGCCCGGTCGATCCGTGCCTGGTAACAGTTGTTGCGGGCCGATCGCACATGCGCATAGGCAACATCAGGTCGTCTCAGCATCGTCTTTGCCGCCTCTAGCAAACCGTCCGCCAGCACCACCTGCCCTGTGCCATAGACGATGCGGTCGTCACGCCCATAGCCCTTGATCAGGTAGTCGGGCGAACTGGTCAGCACCTCGGGCAACGGGGTGTCCTCGGCATGGCGGTTACAGGGTTCGGCGCAGACAAAGATCGGCCCTGTCTCGGCATAGGGGTGCAGCCCATCAAACGGGCGATGCGCCAGGATCAGCATCGGCGCCCCCTGCGGTATGTAGCGCAGGCAATGACGGCATGGGTTGCCAGCCCCGTCTGATAGGGCGCGTTCGGGGTGGTTGCCATAGGCGTCGGTTGCGCCTTTCTGCCAGGCGCGGACGGTTTCAGTTGCCAATGCGGTGATGCGGATCATGAGGCTCTCCTGTCTGAACACACCGCTGGTATCGCGCAACAAGCCTGTGACCGCGACCCGGTTCCTGCGGGTTCAGCCGCAGGACAGCCGGGTCACCATTCCCGTCTTGTCCGTCGAGACGTTCAGTCGATTGGGTCTGTAATCCTGTGTGACAAGACTATCGGGGCCGATCACGCGGGCGCCTTCGGGTAGACGGTAACTGATTTCGGAAACCGGCTGTCCGACGATGTCCCCAAGTTCATCCCCCTTGCAAAAGCTGAGATCGACTGGCGCCGGCTCCTCTGTGAGAGGTTCCTCGACCTGAGCTGCACAGGCGACGATCAACAGAAAGATCGGGATAAATCGATACATTGGCGTTCCTTTTTTGACAAATGTCGGTTCCGTGTGGTCAGGTGCGGTCGGAACCTGACACGAAACCGGTATCAAAGAAAACCGGCTTCAGGGTCGGGACGCAAAGGATCGGGACAAGGAGAGACGAGATGCGGACGCGCGCGGCGGTAGCGATTGAGGCGGGCAAGCCTTTGGAAGTGATGGAGGTGAACCTCGAAGGGCCGAAGGCCGGCGAGGTTCTGGTGGAGATCAAGGCCACCGGCATCTGTCACACCGATGAATTCACCCTCTCGGGCGCCGATCCCGAGGGGCTGTTCCCGGCCATTCTGGGCCACGAGGGCGCGGGCGTCGTGCTCGAGGTCGGCCCGGGCGTCACCTCGCTCAAACCCGGTGACCACGTGATTCCGCTCTACACGCCGGAATGCCGCCAGTGCGAGTATTGCCTGAGCGGCAAGACCAACCTCTGCCAGGCCATTCGTGCCACCCAAGGTCAGGGCCTGATGCCCGACGGCACCACCCGGTTTTCCATGCTCGATGGCACGCCGATCCTGCATTACATGGGCTGCTCAACCTTTTCCAACCACACTGTCCTGCCCGAGATCG
>NZ_JBXWRD010000085.1:0-12551 GCF_059612725.1 Ruegeria sp. YKSF070
TGACCCGGCGGGGTCGTTCTGGGCCGATATCGTGCCGGAGCAGAACGATGTTCTGTTCGGCATCACTCCGGCGGTTGAACGGGCCTATCGCGGCTCGCACGCCCGAGAAACCCATCATGTGGTGGTGCAAGAGCTGGAAGTAACACCCGAGCAGGCCGAGGCGGCCTATCGTCTGGCCCGCAGCATGGGGCCGGTGCCGGGGGCTTATTGTGCCAATTTCACGGCCCGTTTGTTGCAGCAAGTTCCGGGGCTGGCCGCAATTGACGTGACTTTCCAGCCGACCAAACTGGCAGATCAATTCGGTTCGCTGCCCGGTGCAGTCACAAACAAGTATTACGAGCAGGACGACGCCGACCTGCAAAAGGGTCTGGCCGCCAACAACGCCAAGCTGAACCAGCCGGGCTGAGCCTTGTCTCAGCCCAGCAGGTAGAGCAGGCAGTAAAGCGTGCCTGCGCCTGAAAAGATCGCGACCAGCACGTTTTTCGACCAGTATCCGGCGGCAAGCGCCACTGCCGCCGCGCTCATCCGGGGCGCATCTGGCTGGCCGCCGGTGGCCTGCGGCCAAATGACCAGCGGCGCGATCAGCGCGGGCAGGATAGCCACGGCCGTATAGCGCAGGTGCCGCAGCAGCCAGTCGGGCAGCGGACGGTCGCCCACCAGCCCGATAAAGACAAAGCGCAGGCCGAAACTGCCAAAAGCAAGCCCGGCGATGACGATCCACATGGTTGTTGGGGCGATCTCGGTCATGTGTTCTTGCTCCTGCGGGCGAGCATCAATTCGGCCTGCGCGCCGGCCATCATGCCGGCGGTGCCCGCGATCAAGAGGCCCAGGTTAAAGGGCACACCGGCCGTCAGCAGCGCGGTCACGATTGCCACCAGCGCCGCGATCACATGCGGCAGGGTGCGCAGCATCGGCCCGATCATCGCCAGAAAGGTAATCGGCAGGGCGAAATCCAGCGCCCAGCTGTCGGGGATGCGGGTGCCCAGCACCGCGCCCAGATAGGTCGCCAGATACCAGGCGGGGGCCAGCGGCGTCACGGTGCCAAAGAAATAGGCCATCCGCTGCGGCACGGTCAGGTCCGGTTCGGTCTCGAACCGCACCACCGACAGGGCATAGGACTGATCCACCGTGAAATAGGCGGCCACCGCTCGTTGCCAGAGCGGGGCCGCGCCCAGATAAGGCGTCAGCGCGGCGGAATACATCGCCACACGCAGGTTTACGGCCAGCGCTGACAACAGCACGATCAGCGTCGGCGTGTCATCGAGCAAGAGTTGCAGCGCGGTGAACTGTGCCGCGCCCGCAAAGACGGTGGCGGTAAAGGTCATCACCTGCACCAGGTTCAGCCCAGCCTCGGTCGCAAAGACGCCGAACAGGGTGCCAAAAGGGGCCGCCACCATGATGAAGGGCGCGCCATCGCGAAAACCCTTCCAGTAGACGGATTTGGATGTGGTGAAGGACATGCCTAAATCCTAAAGTAAGCCCAACCGCTGTACCGGGCCATCGAAAGGGTTGCAATTGGCTATCTCGGACGACCTGTCGGATTACATAATCGCCCCCGATCCGGGCGCCGCCCGCCTGACCCGCGCGGTCGAGGGGCTGGACCAGACCGGCGCGCCCGCGCGTATCTCGGTGGTCGAGGAACGGCCGCTGACGATCTTCCTCAACAGTCAGGAGATCGTGACCGCCATGACCATCGGGGATTACCCCGAATATCTGGCGCTGGGGTTCCTACGTAATCAGGGGATGCTTAAGCCTGGAGAGGAGATCACCGGCGTCGATTACGACGAGGATCTGGAAACCGTCGTGGTGCGCACCGCGGTGGAAACCAGCCACGAGGAAAAGCTGAAGAAAAAGACCCGCACCAGCGGCTGCGCCGTGGGCACGGTATTCGGCGACATGATGGAGGGGCTGGAAGAGGTGCGCTTGCCTCAGGTAGAGGTGCGAACCTCGTGGCTCTACGATCTGGCGGCGCGGATCAACCGGACGCCCTCGCTGTATCTGGAGGCCGGGGCCATCCACGGCACGGTTCTGTGCCGCGAGAACCGGCCGCTGGTCTATATGGAGGACGTGGGCCGCCATAACGCGGTGGACAAGATTGCGGGCTGGATGCTGTCCACGGGCGAGGGGGCGGGTGACAAGATCCTTTACACCACCGGGCGGCTGACATCCGAGATGGTGATCAAGACCGCGATGATGGGCATCCCGGTGCTGGCCTCGCGCTCGGGCTTTACCGCCTGGGGGGTCGAGATCGCGCGGCAGGTGGGGCTGACCCTGATTGGCCGGATGCGTGGGCAACGGTTTGTCTGTCTGTCTGGGGCCGAGCGGCTGGTCTGGGACGCGGATCCGGACAGCGTGCCGGGGGAGGACAGGAAACACCGCCGGAAGAGTGCGGAAGGGTGACCGAATTTCGCGCGAAATTCGGACCGGAAAGCGCGCGTTTTCCGGCACGGAAGGAGAGGGCATGACAGGACGTAGACCGTTGGGCGTGATCCTTGCCGGGGGGCTCGCCACCCGGATGGGTGGCGGCGACAAGGGGCTGTTGCCGCTTGGCGGGAGGCCACTGTTGGGCCATGTGATTGACCGGCTGGCGCCGCAGGTCGGGGGACTGGCGCTCAATGCCAATGGCGATCCGGCGCGATTTGCGGAGTACGGCCTGCCGGTGCTACCCGACACGGTCGAGGGGTTTGCCGGGCCGCTGGCGGGGATGCTCGCGGGGCTCGATTGGGCCGCGGGGCAGGGGGCCGACAGCATTGTCACTGCTGCCGCCGACACGCCGTTTTTCCCGCGCGATCTGGTGGCGCGGCTGGTCGAGGCGTCCGAGGGGCAGGCGCATCCGCTGGTACTGGCCACAACTCCGCGAGACGGCGCGGTGCTGAAATCGGGGGGCAAGGTCAACCGGCATCCGACATTCGGTCTCTGGCCCGTGGCCCTGCGCGACGACCTGCGCGCGGCGCTTAACGACGGGTTGCGCAAGGTGGTTCTGTGGACCGACCGGCATGGCGGGCGCGAGGCGCTGTTTCAGGCCGAGCCGTTCGATCCCTTCTTCAACGTCAACACGCCCGAGGACCTGGCCCGGGCCGAAGCCCTGTTGGAGCGCGCATGAGGGTCTATGGCGTCACCGGCTGGAAGAACGCAGGCAAGACCGGGCTGATGGAGCGTCTGGTGGCCGAGATCACTGGGCGCGGGCTGACGGTTTCGACCGTCAAGCATGCGCATCATTCGTTCGACGTCGACCATCCGGGCCGCGACAGCTGGCGACACCGGCAGGCGGGCGCGTCCGAGGTGATCCTTGCCTCGGGTTATCGCGTGGCGCAGATGACCGAGTTGCGCGGCGCGGTGGAACCCCCCTTGGCCGAACTGCTGGGGCGTCTGTCTCCGGTCGATTTGGTGCTGATCGAGGGCTACAAGCGCGAGGGCCATACCAAGGTCGAGGCGTTCCGGGCCGAGGCGGGCACGGAGCTGATCGCGCCGGGAGACCCGACCATCCGCGCTGTGGCAAGCGATACACCCCTGACGCTCGACCGGCCGGTGTTCGATCTGAACGACACAAAAGCGATTGCCGATTTCATCCTCTCCGAGGTCGGGCTGTGATACCCTTTGACACCTTTGCCATGGTCGATTGGTCGGGCGGCAACGATACCGGCCCGCGCCCGCGTAAGGATGCGATCTGGGCATGTGTCGCGGGGGAGGAGCCGGTCTATCTCCGGAACCGGGGGCTGGCCGAGAACTGGCTGTGCGATCTGATCGAAACCGTGCTGGCTGCCGGGCGGCGACTTATGCTGGGGTTCGATTTTCCATTTGGCTATCCGGCGGGATTTTCCGGGGCGGTGAGCGGGTCGAACGACCCGCTGCGACTGTGGGACTGGTTCGAGGCCCGAATCGAGGATACGCCCGCAGCGAATAACCGGTTCGATCTGGCCGGAGAGGTCAATCGGGGGCTAGGCGGCAAGGGTCCGTTCTGGGCCAATGGGTTGAAACGCGACATCGCCGGGCTGCCTCGAACCAAGCAGGATTACCACACTCCGTTTCCCGACCGGCGCGTGGTCGAGCATCGTGCTCCGGGTACTTTCACCTGCTGGCAGATGGCCGGGGCGGGGGCGGTAGGCGGACAGGTGATGATGGGGCTGCCGGTGCTGGCGCGGTTGCGGCGTCGCTTTGGCGGGCAAATAGGTGTTTGGCCCTTCGAGCGGTTGGACAAGCCGGTGGCATTGGTGGAAATCTGGCCTTCGCTGACCTTGGGCAAAGGGCCATCGGACCGCATCAAGGATGCCTGGCAGGTTGAGCGAGTAGCAGGGGACCTGGCGGCTCTGCCGCTGGCAAGGCTCGGGTCCCTGCTGGATGTCACCGCGCCCGAGGAGGGTTGGATATTGGGAGTGAACCAGACATGACCGGGCTGAAACCGCCGCCGCTGCGCAACGATTGCTTTGCCCTGCCCGCCGGGGTCGAGTGGACACCGGTCGATACGGCGCTGGAAATGCTGCGGGACAGATTGGGGCCGGCGACCGGGATCGAAACGCGCGCGGTGGCGCAGGCGCTGGGCGCGGTGCTGGCAGCGGATGCGGTGGCGCTGCGCGCCAGTCCGCCGCAGGCCAACAGTGCGGTCGATGGCTATGGCTTTGCCGGGGCGGTACCCGAGGGCGCGCATGTTATGCCGCTGGAGCAGGGCCGCGCAGCGGCTGGCGTGCCCTTTGACGGGGTGCTACCTGCGGGCCGGGCCTTGCGGGTGCTGACCGGCGCGGCCCTGCCTGAGGGGGTCGAGACCGTGATCCTTGAAGAAGACGTGACTTTGGGCACGGGTGAAATCGCCTTTCGCGGGCCGCTCAAGCGTGGCGCCAATACCCGCAAGGCAGGCGAGGATGTGGCCGCAGGTGCGGTTGTGCTGCGGGAAGGGCGGCGGTTGACCCCCGCCGATTTGGCGCTGTTGGCGTCGGTCGGCATTGCCGAGGTGGCGGTGCGGGCCACGTTGCGGGTGGCGATCCTGTCCACCGGCGACGAGTTGACCGAACCAGGGGCAGAGGCCGGGCGAGGCCAGATCTATGACGCGAACCGGCCGATGCTCTGCGCATTGGTGCAGCGTCTGGGATACAGGGTGTGCGACATGGGGCGGGTTCCGGATGACCGGGCGAGCCTGCTCGCGACCCTGGACCGGGCGGCCGCCGAGGCGGATGTGATCCTGACCAGCGGCGGCGCCTCGGCGGGGGACGAGGACCATGTCTCGGCGCTGTTGCGCGAGGCCGGCGCGATGCAGGAATGGCGCATCGCGCTGAAACCGGGGCGCCCACTGGCGCTGGGCTTGTGGCAAGGAAAACCGGTCTTTGGTCTGCCGGGTAACCCGGTTGCCGCGATGGTGTGCAGTCTGGTCTTTGCCTGCCCGGCGATGGCGGTTCTGGCGGGTGAAACCTGGAGTGCGCCACAAGGGTATGACCTGCCAGCAGGGTTCGAGAAACGCAAGAAACCCGGACGACGCGAATATCTGCGTGCCCGCATCCGTGAGGGCCGGGTCGAGGTTTTCGCCTCCGAAGGGTCGGGGCGGGTCAGCGGGCTTAGCTGGGCCGAGGGGCTTGTCGAAATCGGTGACGAAGCGTGCCATATCCGCCCCGGCGACCCGGTGCGGTTCATTCCTTATGGGAGTTTCGGACTCTAGATCTTGAGGGTGGCGGGCGCGGGGTTAGTCGAACGTGCCCGCCACCCGGCCCAGCAGCATGAAGGCGCGTGCGGTACGTGTCTCCCCCAGGGCCGAGATCTCGGCATCGCTGGCTTGTGCCTCGAAGGTGGCGAACATTCGGTCGAAGAGGCGCAGGAAATGATGCGCCGCGTCGCGAAAAATCGGATCCTGCTTCATCCGGCCAGCGGTCAGCGCCAGCGACGAGCGGTCACGCACTCCGCCCAGCGATGCAACGGCACGGCCACGCGCGCCATGGGCAAACTGGCGCCAGATTTCGGGCCGCGCCATGTCGGGGCGCAGATCGTCCATATAGATGCCCTCGTGGCTGAGCAGGGTCAGCACGTCCTGCGCGGCCTGGATCAGCTGTGCCGCTGACCGGTCCTTGAGTGCGCGGCGCAGTGCGGCGAAGCCTTCGACATCCTCGGCGGTTTCCGGGAAATGCAGGGCTCGGATCAGGTCTTCGGTCGAGATCGGCGGCGAAAGTGACTCGGCCGGAGTGCCAAGCGCGAGCAGGCCCTGATCCTCGGCGCTTTCCGGCGCGGCAGCCGGGATGGGCAGGGCGCGCGCGCGCCGCGAGGTCGAAAAGGTGGCCAGCGTGGTCTCGGTCTTCTTGGCGGCGGCTGCGATTTCGTCCAGCTTTTTGGCGACCGAGGGTTCGTGTCCCGCGGCCTGTTTCTGTTGCTGGGTGATATAGGCCTGGCGGATCGCGTCGATCGCTGCTTGCAGGCGCTGGCTTTCCTCGCGCATCACCCGGCTGGCCTTGGCCGCGGTCGCGGCAACCCAGATCATCGCCACCGGCATGAAGATTGCCAGCATGGTCACCAGAAACCCTATGCCGCCCCCCGCGCCCGTATCGGCAAAAGCGAACAGATAGACCGACACGGCCAGCCACAGCAGGGTCAGTACGATGGCGATGATTTCGATGCCGGTCACCGAAGCGCGCCGGGGCCGATCATAGAGCCCGAGCGGTGTATTGCGGGCGGGGTCTGGGTCTGGCGACGGGCCGGACATGGGTGATGCTCCGTCAGGAGTACTCGATACTCAGGATTTCATAGGACTTCTGGCCACCGGGCGTCTTGACCTCAACGCTGTCGCCTTCGTCCTTGCCGATCAGCGCGCGGGCAATCGGTGATTTGATGTTCAACAGGCCCTTTTCGATATTGGCCTCGTGTTCACCGACAATCTGCCAGGTCTTTTCCTCGTCGGTATCCTCGTCTACCAGCGTCACACGGGCGCCGAACTTGATCGCGCCGGTCAGTTTCGCGGGGTCGATGACATCGGCCAGAGACAGAACGCCCTCCAGTTCCTTGATGCGGCCCTCGATAAAGGACTGCTTCTCGCGAGCTGAATGATATTCGGCGTTCTCCGAAAGATCGCCATGTTCACGGGCCTCGGCGATGGCCTTGATGATTGCGGGGCGCTCGACGCTCTTGAGCTGTTTCAACTCGGCTTCGAGGGCGGCAAAGCCCGAAGGCGTCATGGGAATCTTTTCCATATCGTCTTGTCCACGCACAAATTGCGTCGCCCCGCCGCGCGATGCGCCGGGGCGACTGTTGGGTTGCTGTTTACCTGACCCAAACCGGGCGTGGAATGCAAGAGGGGACAAGCGGTGGTTGGGCAGAACCCCGCCTCAGGCGTAGCTGACGACCTCGAATTCGATGCCATTGTCATCGTCGAAATAGAACCGGCGCCCGGGTTCGTAATCGGCGTGGTTATGCGGGCTAAACCCGGCCGCGCGCACCCGTTCCTCTGTCGCGTCGATGTCATCGACCAGCACCCCCACGTGGTTCAGCCCGCCGATCACGTCATAGCTGGTCTCGGCCGAGGCGACCGGCGCGGGCGGGGCGTAAAGCGCCAGATAGGTATGGGCATCGCCCACATGCACGGTATAGCCCCCCGCCATCGCGGCGCCCTCCCAACGGGTTTCCCAGCCGAAGACCGAGTTCAGCCAGGCGGCGGTCGCCTTGGGATCGGCGACGGTGAAGTTTGCGTGTTCCAGTGTGGCCTTCATGAAAATCTTCCTTTTGCTCTGTTGCCACGAGTGAAGATAATTTCTAAACCTAACTTTAGGTCAAGGTCTGTGCAGGAAAAAAATATGCCCGCATCCGAAGGTCTCTCTATCGGCGCATTGGCAGGGCGCACCGGGCTCGCGGTGTCGGCGATCCGCTATTACGAAACCCAAGGGTTGATCACGCCCTGGCGCAATGCGGGCGGGCAGCGGCGCTATCAGCGCGCCGACCTGCGGCGGCTGAGCTTTGTGATGATCGCGCAACAGCTGGGGCTGACCCTTCCCGAGATTCGAGGGGTTCTGGCCGGTCTGCCGGGCAACCGCACCCCCACCCGCGCCGACTGGACCCTCATCAGCATCGCCCTGCGTGATCGGTTGAACCAGCGCATCGCGACGCTGGAGCGGCTGCGTGACAATCTGGATGGCTGTATCGGCTGCGGTTGCCTGAGCCTGCCCAATTGCGCGCTATACAATCCGGCCGACCGCGCCGGGAGCAAGGGACCCGGCCCCCGGTTGGTTCTGGACGAGACCGGGGACCTGTGACGCGGGCTTAGCCGACCACCTCGCCGATCAGCATCTGCGGCGCATCGTTGTAGAAATTCGGGATATCCGCCACGACCGGCCCGGCGGCGGCCATTGCCGCATTCATCGCGGTCTGATCGGCGAAAACGATGGTGGCAATCGCGTGGAACGGGGGCGGCGTATCGGGACCGCCTGCCAAACCTTTGGTCACAACCGTGTTCTGGATGTGGGGGCCCATGTGTTCGGCGACCAGACCCATGTGGGTGGTGAGGTAGTAGTCGTAATCGAAGCTGGTGTCGTCGCGGGCGGGATAGGCGACTTGCAAGGATACGGGCATTCAATCTCTCCAGATAAAAGGGTGAGGGCAGAGTAGGGCGATTCCCGGGGTTGCGGCAAATTATCCTGAAAGGCCCGCAAGAACCCTTATCGGGCGCGGGAATTGCTGCATGTGCGAATATAACCTCGCGTTTCAATTGACGCTTGACCTGCATAGCCTGTAATCAAGCGCGAAACTTTATTGCGTCCGGCCCGCGACCGGAAAGCCAAACCAAAGCCAAGGAGCGTCACGATGGCCGAGATTGAACGCGAAGCGATGGAATATGACGTGGTGATCGTCGGGGCGGGTCCGGCTGGCCTGTCGGCGGCTATCCGTCTGAAACAACTCGATGCCGACCTGAACGTCGTCGTGCTGGAAAAGGGCTCGGAAGTGGGCGCGCATATCCTGTCGGGCGCGGTGCTGGATCCTTGCGGTCTGGATGCGCTGATCCCCAACTGGAAGGAAAAGGGCGCGCCGCTGAACGTGCCGGTCAAGGACGACAACTTCTATATGCTGGGTGAGGCGGGACAGATCCGCATCCCCAACTTTCCGATGCCGCCGCTGATGAACAATCACGGCAATTACATCGTGTCGATGGCCAATGTTTGCCGCTGGATGGCCGAACAGGCCGAGGAACTGGGGGTCGAGATCTTCCCCGGCATGTCCTGTTCCGAACTGGTTTATGGTGACAATGGCGAGGTCAAGGGCGTGGTCGCCGGTGTCTTTGGCCTGGAGGCCGACGGCTCTTATGGCCCCAACACAGAGCCGGGGATGGAGCTGCACGGCAAGTATGTCTTCCTCTCCGAAGGTGTGCGCGGGTCGCTGGCCAAGGAAGTGATCGCCAAATACGACCTGCAAAAAGGCAAAGAGCCGCAGAAATTCGGCGTCGGCATGAAAGAGATCTGGGAGATCGACCCGGCCAAGCATCGCGAAGGCTCGGTCACTCACACCATGGGCTGGCCGCTGGGCGGCAATGCGGGAGGCGGGTCGTTCATCTACCACCTGGACAACAATCAGGTCTATGTCGGTTTCGTGGTGCACCTGAATTACAAGAACCCGCACCTGTTCCCCTACATGGAGTTCCAGCGCTTCAAGCATCACCCGATGGTGGCCGAACTGCTGAAGGGCGGCAAACGCGTCGCCTATGGCGCCCGCGCCATCACCGAGGGCGGATACCAGTCGATGCCCAAGATGGTGGCGCCCGGCGTGGCGCTGCTCGGCTGCTCGGTCGGTATGGTCAACGTGCCGCGTATCAAGGGTAACCACAATGCGATGCTGTCGGGCAAGGCCGCGGCCGAGGCCGCCCATGCCGCCATCAAGGCGGGCCGCCAGTCGGACGAGTTGAGCGATTACGAGACCGAAGTGCGCAGCGGCCCCATCGGCAAGGACCTGAAGAAGGTCCGTAACGTCAAGCCGATGTGGTCGAAATGGGGCCTGACCGCCAGCCTGGCGCTGGGCGGGTTCGACATGTGGACCAATACGCTGGGCTTTTCGCTGTTCGGCACTCTGGGCCATGGCAAGACCGACGCCGCCGCGACCGAGGATGCCAGCAAACACAAGCCCATCGACTATCCCAAGCCCGATGGCGTGCTGTCCTTTGACCGCCTGACCAACGTGTCCTTTGCCGCCACCAATCACGAGGAAAGCCAGCCTTGCCACCTGCGGCTGACCGACCCCGACCTGCCGGTCAAGGTGAACCTGCCCAAATATGACGAGCCGGCGCAACGCTATTGCCCGGCAGGCGTTTACGAGGTGGTCGAGGACGAGGCCGGCCCGCGTTTTGTCGTCAACTTCCAGAACTGCGTGCACTGCAAGACCTGCGATATCAAGGACCCCAGCCAGAACATCACCTGGGTCACCCCACAGGGCGGCGACGGTCCGAACTATCCCAACATGTGATCGGGCGCTGATACGCAGACAAACACCGGGCCGACATGTTGCCCGGTGTTTTCTTTTGTGCAGATGACCGGAACTTTATTGCTGCTTATCGATCCCAGCCCCCCCAGCCATTGCACCCGCGCCCGCAACGCCCTAGCTTTGCGGGAAAGCAGCAGGAAAAGGCGGATCCTTGGCGATGTCTCTGGTCAAAAAAGCGGTGGCGGCGGTACTGGTCTCGGCGCTTGCGCTGCCGGTGTCAGCGGATGTGGGCGCGGGATCGTATCTGGCCGCGCGCCAGGCGGCTTATGACAATGATTTCTCGGCTGCTGCGGATTACTTCGCGCGGGCGCTCACCTTCGATCCCAAGAACCCGGCCCTGATGGAAAACATGGTTCTGTCTCAGCTGGCGCTTGGGCGCCACGAGCAGGCCTATCCGATCGCGCAACTGATGCAGGAGGCAGGGCTGAAAAGCCAGGTTGCCAATATCGCCATCGCGGTTCATCTGCTGGCCGAGGAACGCTATCAGGAGGTTCTGGACCGCGACCCTGAAACCCGGGGTGTGGGCAAGCTGGTCGATGGTCTGGTTGCAGGCTGGGCCGAGATGGGGCTGGGCTCGGTCGCCCGTGCGCTTGCGCAGTTCGACAAGGTAGCGGACGAGGCCGGGTTGCGCGGTTTCGCCAATTACCACAAGGCGATGGCCTTGGCCTCGGTTGGTGATTTCGAAGGTGCCGAGGCGCTGTTCGCCGCCGATGACGGGGCATTGACCACCATCTCGCGGCGAGCGGCCCTGGCCCGCGCCGAGATCCTGTCGCAACTGGATCGGAATGACCAGGCACTCGAAATGCTGGCCGACGTATTCAACGGCAGTTTCGACCCGGCGTTGACCGATATCGCCGATCGTCTGGCAGCGGGCGAAACGCTGCCCTTCTCTCTGGTCCGCTCGGTCCGGGACGGTCTGGCTGAAGTGTTTTTTACCATCGGCGCCGCCCTGAATGGCGAAGCGGCCGATGATTTCACCCTGATCTATATCCGCTCTGCGGTGCATCTGCGCCCCGACCATATCGACGCGCTGCTGATGACGGCGGGACTGCTGGAATCACTTGGCCAGTACGATCTGGCCGTGGCCACCTACAAACAGATCCCCAGCGACAGCCCCGACTATCACGCCGCCGAACTGGGCCGGGCCGAGGCGCTGCGCCGCTCGGCCAAACCGGACGCGGCCATCGAGGTGCTGGAGAAACTGGCCAAGGATTATCCTACGCAACCGCAGGCCTTTGTGGCGCTGGGTGATCTGGAGCGCCAGCAAGAGGCCTATGACCGCGCGGCCGCCGCCTATGACAAGGCGCTGGAGTTCACCGAAGCCGGCGCACCGAACCTCTGGTTCCTGTATTATGCGCGCGGAATCTGTCACGAGCGTCTGGGCAACTGGCCCGGCGCCGAAGCCGATTTCCGGGCCGCGTTGGAATTGAACCCGGATCAGCCTCAGGTGCTGAATTACCTCGGGTATTCGCTGGTCGAAAAGCAGGAGAAGCTGGACGAGGCGCTGGATCTTATCGAACGCGCGGTCGCTGCGCGGCCCGATAGCGGCTATATCGTTGATAGCCTCGGCTGGGTTCTGTTCCGGCTTGGTCGCTATGACGAGGCGGTTGGGCATATGGAGCGCGCGGTCGAGCTGATGCCGGTCGATCCGGTTGTCAACGATCACCTGGGCGATGTGCTTTGGGCGGTGGGTCGTGTGCGCGAGGCTGAGTTCCAGTGGAAACGCGCGCTCTCCTTCATCAAACCCGACGATACCGATGGAGAGGCCGATCCGGACCGTATCCGCCGCAAGCTGGAAATCGGCCTCGACCGGGTTCTGGCCGAGGAGGGCGTGCCGCCGCTGAAGGTCGCCAATGGCGATTGAGGTCTTTGCGCCCGCCAAGATCAACCTGACCCTGCACGTGACCGGCCAGCGTGACGACGGCTACCACCTGCTCGATTCACTGGTTGTCTTCGCGGATATCGGTGACACGGTGCGGGTCGTCCCGGCGGATCGGCTCAGCCTCGATATCGACGGGCCCGAAGCGGGCGGGCTTGACGCTGAGCCCGACAATCTGGTCCTGCGTGCCGCGCGCTTGCTGGCACCTGACCGTGGCGCTGCGATCACCCTGACGAAACGGCTC
>NZ_JBXWRD010000086.1:0-9918 GCF_059612725.1 Ruegeria sp. YKSF070
ATGGCCGAGGTGCTGCTGCCCGCACTGATCGAAGGCTTTGCCTTGCGCAACCGCATGCAGACCCGACGCGAGACCGAATCCGAGAGCCGGTTTAGCTATCTTCTTTTCAAGGCAGGCAGCGAACGGCCTCAGGCCCGGTTCACCTTTCGCGTCAGCACCACCGACGAAGGTTTTGCCGACCTGCTGGCCGACGAGGCCGATCTGGTCATGGCCCTGCGCGAGATCCGGCCAGATGAGCGCAGGCGGGCGCTGGAACTGGGCCTGGGCGACATGACCGACAGCAACCGCTCGCGGGTTCTGGCTCTGGATGCGATGGTGCCCGTGGTGGCGCCGGTCAATCCGGTGCGACAGATCTCTGCCCCGCAACTGGCACAGGTCTTTGCCGGCGAGATCGAGAACTGGGCCGAGCTCGGCGGCCCCGATGCCCCCATCGCGCTACACTTGCCGGTCGCAGGCTCGGGACTGGCGCAGGCCGTCGAGGACCGCTTGCTGTTACCAGTCGGCAAAACGCTGCCCGAGACGGTCGCACGCCATGACCGTTCCAGCCTGCTTGCCCGTGCGGTCGCCGTCGACCCGTTTGCCATCGGCATCGCCAGCTATTCCGAAACCGGAACCGCCAGGGCGTTGACCCTGACAGGGGATTGCGGCTTTTCCGTCGCCGCAACCCGGCGCAACATCAAGACCGAGGATTATCCGCTCAATTCGCCCATGTTCCTTTACATGCCCGCGCGCCGCCTGCCCAAACTGGCACGGGAGTTCATGGCCTACATGCGCAGCCCGGCTGCCCAGATCGTGATTCGCCGTGCCGGATTCGTAGATCAGGCGCCAGAGTTGATCCCGGTCGCGGTCCAGGGAAACCGGCTGGCCAATGCCATCGCAGCCGCTGGTGCCGAGGTCCCCCTCACTGAGTTGCAACGACTCGTATCCACGCTGTTTGGGATGCAACGGCTCAGCCTCTCTTTCCGATTCGAGACCGGATCCTCGCGCCCTGATGCGCAGTCGCGGACCAATATCGCACAACTGGCTCAGGAATTGGAAAGCGGTGCCTATGACGCGCGCCAAATGCTCTTTGTCGGGTTCAGCGACGGTGATGGTGCCGCCGAGGGCAACGCCCGCATTGCCCTGAAACGGGCCGAGGCGGTGCGTGACGCGGTGTTGCAGGCGGCCGAAACACTGGACTCGGCGCGGGTCGAAATCTCGGTCGATGCCTTTGGCGAGGCGCTGCCGATGGCCTGCGATGACAGCGACTGGGGCCGTCAGGTCAATCGCCGGGTCGAGGTCTGGGTCAAGTAACCCCTTCATTTCGCCTGAAATACTCCGGGGGAGTCGCGGCCCTGCCGCGACGGGGGCAGCGCCCCCTATAGAAACCCTTCGGAGCGGAAGCTCAATTCGACCGATTTTCCGATGATCAGGTGGTCGTGCAGCGTTATCCCCAGCGCCTCACACGCGGCCCGGATCCGCGCCGTCATGTCGATATCCGATTGCGACGGTGTCGGGTCTCCTGATGGGTGGTTGTGCACCAGGATCAGCGCCGAGGCGTTCAACTCCAGCGCCCGCTTGGCAACCTCCCGCGGATAGACCGGCACGTGATCGACCGTCCCGCGCGCCTGTTCCTCATCCGCGATCAGCACGTTCTTGCGGTCCAGGTAGAAGACCCTGAACTGTTCGGTCTCGCGATGCGCCATGGTGGTGTGGCAATAATCCAGCAGCGCATCCCAACTGGAAATCACCTGCCGCTGCATCACCCGTGCGCGGGCCATGCGGTGGGCGCTGGCCTCCAGTATCTTGAGGTCGGTGATCACCGCCTCGCCCACCCCCTTGACCTCGGCCAGCCGCTCCACAGGGGCGGTCAGAACCCTGTTGAAATCGCCAAACGCATCGAGCAGCAGCCGCGCCAGCGGCTTCACATCCTGGCGGGGGATCGAGCGGAACAGCACCAGCTCCAGCAACTCGTAATCCGGCAGCGCCGCCGCACCGCCCGTCATGAACCGCTCGCGTAACCGCTTGCGATGATCCCGGATGTAGGACGGCAACCGCCCCGAGGGCAGCGGCATCTCCGGCGCTTCGTCCATGTCGAACAGCATCGGGGCCTCGGATAAACCAGTCTGGCGCATGGCAATCAGCCTCGCCCCGAATCGGTTTCCGACTGGTTAACGCTCGCCTGCCATTCTTTGGGTTGCCCGCCGCATCGCGAGATGCAGCAGCACCGACAGCACGCCCAAGGTCAGCATGGCGGCGAACATCAGGTCGGTCTTGGCGCGGCCATTGGCCAAGAGCATCAGGTACCCCAACCCCTTTGACGCACCCACCCATTCACCGATCACCGCGCCGATCGGCGCATAGACCGCCGCCAGCCGCAGTCCCGAGGCCAGTTGCGGCAGCGCCGCCGGCACCCGGATATGCCAAAGCACCGCACGCGGGCTGGCCTGCATGGTACGGGCAAGGTCAAGGTATCCCACCGGCGTCCGCATCAGTCCGTCGAAAAACGCCGCCGTGATCGGAAAATAGATGATCAGCACCGCCATCGCCACCTTGGACCACAGCCCATAGCCCAGCCACAGCGTCAGGATCGGAGCCAGCGCAAAGACCGGCAGCGCCTGGGTAAAGACCAGCATCGGCTGCACCAGAACCCGTGCGATCCGCGAACTGGCCAGCTGCAACGCCGTGACCACGCCAAGCACCGCGCCACAGGCGAGACCGATCAGAACCTCCAGCGCCGTCACCGCCGTATGCTCGGCGATCAGCCAGCGGCTCTGCCACCAGGTTTCGGCCACCAGAGCAGGGCCGGGCAAGATGAATCGCGGCAGGTCGGTCAGGCTCACCACCACCTGCCAGATCGCTAGCGCAAAAAGGGTTGCCGCAACAGCGGGGAGCCAGCGTGTCATTGCCCACCCTCCCGCAGCATCCTGAGCAGCGCAGCCTGGCATTCCAGCGTCGCAGCGTCATCCACCGCGCGCGGCATCTCTGCCGTTGGCGGTGCGACCGGTGTCAACCTAGCGGCAGTCATCACCTGGATCGAATGACCCAGCCGCGCCGCCTCGGCCGGGTCGTGCGTCACCAACAGCACGGTCCGGCAGGCCAGCAGTTCGGCGGCCAGCTCCTGCATATCGGCGCGGGTGCGCGCATCGAGCGCCGAGAAGGGCTCGTCCAGCAGCACAACGGGCTTGTCCTCCATCAGGGTGCGCGCCAGCGCCACGCGCTGGCGTTGTCCTCCTGACAGCTCCGCCGGGCGCTTGCCTGCATGATCGATCAGACGCACCCGACGCAGCAAATCGTCCAGCCGCGCACGGTCCACCTGTTCACCCCGCAGCCGCGCGCCCAGCGCCACGTTCTGCGCGACGCTGGCCCAGGGCAGCAGCAAGTCGTCCTGCGCCATATAGGCCACTCGCGCCGCCACCGGCACACCGTCAGACGCGGTGATCGTGCCGCTGAACACCGCCCCGGTCTCCAACCCCGCAATCAGCCGCAGCACCGTTGATTTGCCGACGCCGGACCCGCCCAAGAGACAGGTCCATTGCGCCGCCTCCAACCGCAAGGTCAGCGGCGCGAACAGGGGCGCGCCGTCGATGCTGGCGCTGCCAGCAACGGTGATCGCGGGGGCCGGTGTCACGGGGTCAGCCCCATCTGCCAAAAGCCGACTTCCAGTTCCGTCGCGGTGCGAAAGGTCCGGCACAACCGCTCCCAACGCGGCGAGGCTTCGAAATCGGCGCCAATTCGTCTTGTTAGAGCCTGATCCATCAGTTCACCCACCGCCTTGCAGGCAGATTGATAGTCGGGACCGGCATAGGTGTCGATCCAGCTCTTGTAGCGCTCGCTCGTCGCCTCTGCCGCCGAACGCGCGCCGATCTCGCCATAGCCCATGACACAGGGCGCCAGCGCCGCCAGCAGATCGGCCAGATCGCCGCTATACCCGGCCTCGAGCACAAAACGGGTATAGGCGAGGTTTTCGGGCCGCTCGGGCGTGGCAAAAAGCGCGTCCTTCGAGATCCCCGCCGCCTCGCACACCCCGATATGGAGCTGCATCTCCTCGGCCACAAGCGCGTTGACGGTGCCAACAGCGGCCAGCATTTCGGCATGGGTCTCCCCCTTGACCACCGCCAGCGCCCAGGCGCGGGCGAAGTGGATCAGGAAAACGTAATCCTGCCGCAGGTATTGCAGGAAAGCATCGTGTGGCAGGCTGCCATCCTTCATCCCTTCGACAAAGGCGTGGCGGGTATGATCCCGCCACGGCTGGCCTGCCACCGCGCGCATCAGACCAAAGGCGTGGCCATAATCCGGCGCGCTCATTCGGCGGTCACGTCGATGGTGATGGCCGAGACCGGGTTGACGCTGTCAATCAGGCCGGTGTCCTTCAGAAACGCCTCGAACCGGGCATAGCGGCCCGCGTCGAACCCGGCGGGACGCAGCGCAAAGCGCGGCAGCGTATCCACCCAGGCGCGCTTGTTCAGCTCGTCCTGCAACTCGGGCGAAGTCGCCGAGAAGATTTCCCAGCTTGCTTGCGGGTTGTTGACGATGAACTGCGTCGCCTTCTCGGTCGCCTCGAGGAAGCGCACGATCTTGCCGGCATCCATCCGGTCGGGGTTAGCGACATAGATCAGCTCGTCATAAGACGGCACGCCCTCTTCCTCGATGTAAAAGCAGCGGCCCGGCACTCCCTCGATATCCATCTGATTCAACTCAAAATTTCGGTAAGCGCCAATCACCGCGTCGACCTGCCCACTCATCAGCGCGGGCGAGAGAGAGAAGTTCACGTTGATCATCTCGACGTCGCTGAGCGCGACACCGTATTTGCCCAAAACCGTTGTCAGGATCGCCTCTTCGACGCCGGCGACGGAGAAACCGATCTTCTTGCCCTTGAGATCGGCGGGCGATTTGATCGGGCCGTCTTCAAGCACCAGCAGGCAGTTGAGCGGCGTGGCGACCAGCGTGCCGACACGTTTCAGGGGCAGCCCCTCGTGGATTTGCAGGTGCAGTTGCGGCTGATAGCTGACCGCCAGATCGGCCTGACCGGCCGCCACCAGGCGCGGCGGGGCCGAGGGGTCGGCAGGGGCCACGATTTCCACAGTTAGACCCTGTTCCGCGAAATATCCCTTTTCCTGCGCCACGATGATCGGGCCGTGGTCGGGGTTGATGAACCAATCGAGCAGCAGGGTCATCTTGTCCTGCGCCAGAGCGGGCGTTGCAACGAGCAGCGCCAATGCGGTTACCAGGTGTTTCATATCGCGTTTCCTTTCATGAGGTGGCGGCCGCGACGAGGACGATCTCGCCCGGCCAATCCGGTTGCAACTGTTCCGCGGCGCGCCAGGCCCTGAGGCCGGTGGCACAGCACAAAGCCAGTCGTTTTCCTTTGTTAGTGTCTGTTATTGCTATCTCTGATGTCGTCATGCGGCGGGCTGACGGGTGTGCTGGATGGGGCGCTTCGGACTCGCTGCGCAACTCAATGACGAGGTCATCGGCGGTCAGGTCCGAGGGCGCGACAAAACGGAAGGCAGTTGCCGGTTCCGGCGCGCCGTCAAAGCGGAACGCGCTATTGCGCCAGGTTCGCGCATCAACGTGCACCAACTGCCCGAGCGGTGAAGGCATCAGCCCAAGCAACACCGAAAGCGCCATTTGTGCCTGCATAGAGCCTAGTATGGAGACAACCGGACCCAGCACGCCAGTGGTCGCGCAACTTGCTGCGCTGTCCGGTGCATCGGGGAACACCGCGCGCAGGCTGGGTGCGCCGCCACAGAAGCCGCCGACGTATCCGCCCAGCCCCAGAACCGAGGCGCTGATCAGCGGTTTACCCAGCGCGTAGCAGGTGTCACTGAGCAGATAGCTGGCCGCATAGCTGTCGGCGCAATCCAGCACCAGATCGGCGTTTTGACTGTTTTGTATGACGTTTTCCGGGGTTATTGACCGTTTTGTACCGGTCAGGACAATCCCGGAATTGAGCGCGCTACAGCGTTCGGCGGCGGCCTCGGCCTTGGGCTGGCCGACATCAGCCTCGGTGAACAGCGTCTGGCGATGCAGGTTCGACAGCTCGATCACGTCGCCATCAAAGATGTCGATCCAGCCCACCCCTGCCCCGGCAAGGATCGGCAGCGCGGGCGCTGCCAGCCCCCCGGCCCCGACCACCAGCACGCGGGCATCGGCCAGCCGAGCCTGCCCCTCAACCCCAACCTGCGGCAGCATCATCTGGCGGGCGTAGCGGCTCATCTGGTGGCCTCGATCCATTGACGCACCCGTGCCTCGGGGTCGGCATTCAAGGTGATGTCGGTGACGACCGAGACGATATCGGCCCCGGCACCCAGCACGCCCGGCGCACGCTCGACGCTCATGCCGCCGATACCCACCAACGGGATGGCGCCGACACGCGCCTTCCATTCGGTGACGCGCGGCAGACCCTGCTGATGCCATTTCATCTGTTTCAGGATGGTCGGATAGACCGGGCCAAGCGCCACATAGTCCGGGTCCAAGCCCAGCACCCGCTCCAACTCGTCATCGTCATGGGTGGAGACGCCGAGCCGTAGACCTGCCTTGCGGATCGCGGGCAGATCGGCCTCGTCCAGATCCTCTTGCCCCAGATGCAGCCAGTCGCAACCCGCGTCGATGGCGACCTGCCAATAGTCGTTGATGACCAGCACCGCGCCTTGGGCGCGGCAGAGGTCGCGCGCGGTGGCAATCTCGGCGCGGATCACCGCGTCCGGCTGCTCCTTGATCCTCAGTTGCACCAGCTTGACCCCAAGCGGCAGCATCCGGCGCAGCCAGTCGGTATGGTCGAAGATCGGATAGAACCGGTCGAGCGTCATGACAGGAAAGCCTTTCCTATGACAGGGGTCGAGGCGCTGGCCATATCGCGCGCCTCGATCGGGTCGGCGCGATGCGCCAGTTGCCCGGCCTGAATGGCCAGCGCCATGGCGCGCGCCATATCCGCCGGATCGCCCGCGCGGGCCACGGCGGTGTTGAGCAGAACCGCGTCATAGCCAAGCTCCATCGCGCGGGCGGCATGGCTGGGCAGGCCGATGCCCGCATCGACCACCAGCGGCACATCGGGAAACTCGGCCCGCATGGCGCGAAGCGCGTATTCGTTGTTCAGCCCCCGGCCCGAGCCGATCGGCGCGCCCCAGGGCATCAGCACTTCACAGCCTGCTGCCAGCAGGCGCTCGCCGACGATCAGGTCGTCGGTGGTATAGGGGAACACCTGAAACCCGTCCTCGGTCAGGATGCGCGCGGCCTCGACCAGACCGAAGACATCCGGTTGCAGGCTGTCGGTATGGCCGATCAGTTCCAGCTTGATCCAGGGCGTGCCGAACACCTCGCGCGCCATATGGGCGGTGGTCACCGCCTCTTTCACCGTGTGACAGCCGGCGGTGTTGGGCAGGATCAGCACACCCAGATCGCGGATCATCGACCAGAATGTCTGTCCCGCCCCGGATTCCCGCCGCAGTGACACAGTCGCCACCCCCGCTCCGCTGGCGCGGAACGCCCGTTCCAGGGTCGCGGGGCTGGGATATTGCGCGGTGCCCAGCATCAGCGGGTTCGGCAAATCGGTTCCGTAAAAGCTGCGCATGTTTCAGCCCCCCTGCATCGGGGCGAGCACCTCGACCCGGTCGCCATCGTTCAGCCGATGCGCGCCGCGCAGGGACGAGGGCACAAAGCTTTCGTTCACCGCAGTGGCAACGCGGCCTGACAGGCCGCATTCAGCCAGCAGTGCGGCCAGGGTTTCGGCCTCAACCTCGCGCGGCGCGCCATTAAGCACGATCTTCATCAACCAACTCCGTGTGAATGTTGTTCAGCGCCAGATCCGCGACTCCCTGCGCCAGCGCAGGCGCCAGCAGATAGCCATGGCGATAAAGGCCATTGGCATAAATGGTCCGTCCCAGCCGCCGGATGCGCGGCAGGTTGTCGGGAAAGGCCGGGCGCAGATCGACGCCGATTTCCAGCACCTCTGCCTCGCCAAAGGCGGGGTTCAAAGCGTAGGCGGCGCTGAGCAGTTCCAGCATCGAGCGGGCTGTGATACGGCCGCTATCCTCGCTCTCGATCATCGTTGCACCCAGCATGTAGACATTGTCGCTGCGCGGCACGACATAAAGCGGCATGCGCGGGTGCAGCAGACGAACTGGCCTTGTTAGAGCCATATCCGGAGCGCGAATGACCAACATCTCCCCTTTGACGCCACGCAGGTCATGCAGGACCTCGCGCGCGTGCAGGCCGCGACAGTCGATGGCATTCTTCAGCCCGGCAGGGGCGGGTTTGCGGTGAAACTGGACCCCCTTGTCAGTGAGACCGCGATAGAGGTCCGAGAGCGCGCGACGCGGGTCAAGATGCGCCTCGTCCAGAAAATGGAGACCCTTGGAGAAGGCGGTCAGATCAGGCTCTAATTCGGCGATCTCAGCTTGGATGACTTCGGTAAACCCTTCCGTCCGGCGGGCAAAGCGGCGCAGGTCCGGCAGGTCGCGCGGATTGGCCACCACCAGGGTGCCGCGCCGGGTGACGGTGGTGTGCTGCGCCCACCATGTGATGGCCTGCTGGCCCAGGCGCAACACCGGTTCCTCGGCGTTTTCATACTCGCACCAAGGCGCCAGCATACCGCCTGCCCACCAGCTGCACCCATGTGGGCCGGGCGGACCGGAGGGGTCGAACACCTGCACCTGTGCGCCGCGCGCGACCAGTTCGGTCGCCACCGCGAGGCCGGCAACGCCCGCGCCTATGACCGACCAGAGCCTCATGCGGACCAGACCCGATGGAAGTGATGCACCGGACCGTGACCTTGGCCCACTTGCAGATCGTCGGCGGCAATGATCGCGCCTTGCAGATAGGTATGCGCCTCTTGCACCGCGCTTTTCAGGGTCAGCCCCTTCGCAAGACCGGCGGCAATCGCTGAACTCAGCGTACAGCCTGTGCCGTGTGTGTTCTTGGTTGCCCGGCGTGGTGCGGTAAGCTCGGCCAACACGCCTTCAGGGCCCACCATAAGATCATGACAGATCGCTCCGCTGGCATGCCCACCCTTCATCAGAACCGCATCCGCGCCCAGCGCGACCAGGGCGCGGCCTTGAGCGGTTACCTCGTTCAAGGACCCGGCGTCATTGGTCTCCAACAAGCGCGCTGCTTCGGGCAGATTTGGGGTCAGCACCGATGCGCGCGGCACAAGCAGACGCCGGAGCGCCCCGATTGCTTCTGCCGCCAGCAACACGTCACCCGATTTCGCAACCATGACCGGATCCAGCACGATTGGCCCGTAAAACCCGGCAATGGCATCGGCCACGACCCCGATGATCTCGGGTGTCGCCAGCATGCCGATCTTGATCGCCTTCACATCAAGATCGCCCAGAACCGCGTCGATCTGCGCCCCGATAATCTGCGTTGGGATACCATGCACCGCCGTCACCGCACAGGTGTTCTGCGCGGTCACCGCCGTGATCACCGAGGCGCCATAGACAGACATCGCCGACATTGCCTTCAGATCGGCCTGGATGCCTGCGCCGCCACCGCTGTCGGATCCCGCTATTGTCAAGGCAATCGCTGCCATGTCCGCTACTCCAGTTTAGGGGCAACGGGGGCATGGAAAACGTCCGATATCGATAGACCGTTCCCTACGCCGGTATTGCCCGGATCAGGTTCGATGGGTTGACGCAGCCGCGTCTCTCAGCCCCAAACGGGGCACCCCAACGGTTGCGCGCACCTTCTCAGGTGACGCCACGGTAATCAAGAGAAAATTGACTAACGGAAAAGGGCGGGCACCAAATGGCACCCGCCCCTGTCTTCATTCCGCCGAAAATACTCCGGGGGAGTCGCCGTCAGGCGGCGGGGGCAGCGCCCCCTAGCCTTTCATCCCGTCCCAAAAGGACTTGACCGAGGAAAAGAAGCTCTTGGTCTCGGGATTGTTGTCTTCGCTCAGCTCGTCGAATTCGCGCAACAACTCTTTCTGCTTGCTGG
>NZ_JBXWRD010000087.1:0-9005 GCF_059612725.1 Ruegeria sp. YKSF070
CAAACGTCAAATGGCTGCTCGGAGATCGCGGCTATGACGCCGACTGGTTCAGGGAAGCGTTGAAAGACAAAGGCATACGCGCCTGCATCCCCGGCCGGAAGCAACGCAAGATGCCGATCAAGTACGACAAGCGTCGCTACAAGCGGCGCAACCGCCCCTCTCGTGACATTGCTGCGCAATGCACAGCCGGGCAGTGATCGAGATCATGTTCGGCAGGCTCAAGGATTGGCGGCGTGTGGCGACCCGCTATGACCGATGCCCCGAGACGTTCCGATCGGCCATCCCCTCGCGGCGACCGTCATCTATTGGTTATGAAGCCTGACCCTATCGGCACCTCATGGCGCGGCCTTTCGAACCTGCCGTTGGCAATATTGTTTCAGGCAGGGCAATTCGCTGGTAGAGATTGCTGACAACGTTCTCGTTCCCGAAATGTGAAAGATGGTGCGTCAATGAATAACTCCGTTGCGAAAACTATCGTGCGTGAATTGCACCATATGCTGCCGCCCACTGTGTTTTTTGGGATAGGCTTTAACGCGTTGGTGCTCACAATTGACACGTTGTCCGAACATTCGGGTGGCCAGCCGATATCCCATCTCACTGCAAGTATTGGGGCTCTGCTCGTCGCAAAGGGTGTGATCGTAGCCGAGATGCTGCCGTTCTTTAACAAGTTCCAGTCCGAGCCCCGCGTTGTCTCGGTTTCGTGGAAAGCGGGGCTGTACTTCTTGTTGACTACGCTTCTCCATATCACCGAGCGGGCGTTCAGTGCGAGCCGGAATGCCAAAGGGTTGGAAGCGGGCGTGGCACTGGATTTTCAGGCATTTGACTGGTCCCATTTCTGGTTGACCCAGCTGTGGTTGGCGATCCTAATTTACGCCTACACCTCTTTGATGGTCTTCGTCCGCGAACTTGGGCACGAAAGTGTATACCAAGCATATTTCGGGCAACGGAAGTCGCCGTAGACGCCTGCGCCGAACTTCGCGACGCTCCCCGGCCATTCATCCTTCGAACCAAGGTCATATAGCCGTCCGGGTGACGCGAATTAGACTTGAGACATTCAACAGGTCCATGGGGGATACCGGCTAATCCTACAGGCGGGCATGTGACCTGCCTTGGCCTTTCATTCGAGCAGCAGCGAACTTCCGGTTCCTGCTCATTTCGACCGATGCTGCGGAAACGATCAAGGCTGCCTTGGGCTCCGAGCAGACCTACACCGAATTTTGGTGAGTGCCTGCTGTGTCTAAGGTTTGTGGCTGCTGTAGAGGCAATTGGCTTGGTTGCCCGACCGTACCATTGAATGACACGCGCCTGCCCAGCCGAATATCTTGTGTGAAAGCCGTTTCCGCCACGTTTTTTCAGTGTTACGCTTCACAGCACGGCCCGCATTTTTGGAGGAGAGGGCAAACCTTGGAACGCAGGCTTGCCGCCATATTCGCCGCAGACGTCGTTGGTTTCAGCAGTATGATGGCCCAGGATGAGGTTGGTACCTTCGAACGTTTGACCACGTTGCGCCAGGACATCCTCACCCGCTTAATAGACGAAAAGAACGGGCGAGTATTTAAGCTTCTCGGCGACGGGCTACTGGCCGAATTTGCAAGTGCCGTTGATGCAGTGGAGGCTGCGATCCAAATACAGGAGGCAGTTTCCAATAGAAACGTCACTATTGATCCCAGCCAGCGTATCGAATTGCGTATCGGTATCAACCTGGGCGATCTGATTATCGATGGCGACGACATTTACGGCGACGGTGTCAATGTTGCAGCGCGCCTCGAACCCCTTGCGAAGCCCGGAGGCATCTGCATCTCGAGAGAGGTTTACAAACATACGAACGGCAAGGTCAGCAGATCATTTGAGCCTGCAGGCGTCCACCGGGTCAAAAACATACCTGAGCCTCTAGCAGTCTACCGGATGGCGGATCAGAATGGCGCACAAAACCCACGACGGTTTCGCTTGAAGTTTCGCGTCGCGGGCGCTGCGATGGCCGTGATCGCCATTCTTTCAAGCGCCGCTTTAATGTTGCGTGATGATATAGTGGCGCGGTTCAGCGGCGCTGAGAGTGAAATGATAGCGGCAGAGAACTCGTTCCCTTCCCTCATCGTGTTGCCTTTTGAAAACCTCGGGCTGCCAGACGCGGAACGTTACATCGCAGATGGGCTCACGGACGATCTGATTACCGATTTCTCGAAAGTCGCCGGGCTGATGGTGATCGGCAGCAATACCGCGTTCTCCTATCGGGACCGGACAATCGACAGCAGGGCCATCGGTCGCGAGTTGGGAGTCGGTTATGTTCTGGAAGGCAGCGTGCGCAGAGTGGGAGCACGGCTATTGGTCAATGCACGGCTGACAGATGTGAGCAGCGGGCAGACGCTTTGGGCCGAGCGGTTGGAGCGAGACGAAGCCGATATTTTTGCGATTGAAGTCGGTCTGATAAAAGAGATCATTGACCAACTGGGGGTGGATGTGAGCGTGTCCGAAAGGGAGCGGATCGAACGCCTCCCTACCAGGGATCTGGAAGCATATGACTTCTTCCTCAGGGCTGAAGAAGCTGCTCGCAGCGGCTTTCGGCCCAGGCTGCGCGAGGCTTTGAGGTTCTATTCGGACGCGACCGCAATCGATCCGAACTTTGCCATGGCTTTCGCAGCTCAGGCGCGTACCGAGGCATTGGTCATGCGTCGAAACTACGACGACGTGCTACCGTATCCAGTCGCCCGAAAACGCGCCTACGAACATGCCGGGCGTGCCTTGGAAATTGATCCCGATGCGGCGATGCCTTTTGCCGTGTTGAGCGAACTGCAAACTGTAGATGGCCGGTATGAAGAAGCGATGCGCTCGGCGCGGCTCGCCGTTGAAAAGGCCCCTGGCGAAGCGTCCGCCTATCTTGCTCTGAGCTTTGCGCAGACATTCTACGGGCGCCACGAAGAGGCGATCGAGAGTTTCGAAACGGCATTGCGTCTTAATCCGCAATTGCCGGGCTATGCACGGCAGATCGCAAGCCTGTCATATATTCTTGCAGACCGTCCTGAACGTGCTGTCGAAATCCTCGAAGAGATCAAGGACAACTCGCAAGGCATTGAGGATTACTTTAATATCCTCGCTGCCGCGTATGCGGAGGCAGGCCATATGCAAGCGGCGCAAGCGACTGCTAAAGAGGTGGCCAGATTCGCACCGCATACCTCTGCGCAACTCTACAGGGTGATATTCGCCCATTTTCGGCGGCAAGAGGAACTTGATCGTATCATCAGTGCAATGTTGCACGCGGGTGTGCAGGAATGGACCTTCGGTTTTCAACCGGGTTCGCGTGAAAGGTTGACTGCCGACGAGGTCGCCGCACTGATCGATGGGAACGTTTGGCAGGGAACTTTCGAAGGGCGCGGTCCCGGTCTAGTCCAGATTTCAGACAGTGGAAGTTTGGCGATGCGAACATCCACGATGTTCATTACTGGATCGGCTTATGTGAAAGATGACACCTTGTGCATACAACAACCCGGTCTTGCGCTCGGTCGCCCGGCTTGTGGCTCGATCTACAAGAGTGCCGAAAAAGCAGCTGGCGCGGACTCGCCGTATAGCTACGTCAACGCGCATATTCTGTTCCACTTTAGTCCTGGCGGATGACACTCACCCGTGGTGCACGTCAGTTGGAGTAGTCCTTGGCAGCCAGAGGCTTGGTGCTCTCCCAGTTCGCATCCGCCTTCGCGAGCACCGCTTTCCCTTCTGGGTGGTCGAGCATTTCTGCACCGGTTGGGTCCGATATGAAATAAAGCTTCCCATCGATAATCCGCCAAGAATTTACAGGGTCGATGTTTTCGGAGGCGTTGGCTCCGAGCCCGACACCCAATGCGCAATATCCACCGTATTGCGGCGCGTATTTGGCTGGGTCAGACTTGAACAAGTCTCGATTCTCGGGGCTGTTGAAGTGCCATGGCGTGCCGAGCCAATCATATGCGAACTCACTTGACCCTTTGACGGCACGGCTTTCGGTGAAATAGGCAACGGTGTCATAGCCCTTGATCGCAATATCACCGAAGGGTCCGGTATTTATGGGCTCGTCGGCAAGCGCGGCAACGGTCATGCCTGCGAGAAACAGGCCACTCATCAGAAGTCGAAAGCTCATTTTTTGACCTTCCCTTATGTGCCTGCCTCCAAGCACAGGCGATGAAATTCCGGGCCGAAGGCGTCCGGCGGGGGGCATTTGGCCCCGTTCTCCTTTAGCAGACCCACGATATCATAGTGCTGACGGAACATCGTTCGGATCAGAACCGAAAAGCCATCGTTGTCGAGGGTCACGATATCCGCATCATGGTCGAGCAACAGCTTGATCACCTCGATATGGCCCTCGTCGGCCGCCATGAAGATAGGTGATTTTTCGGCCCTGTTGATACGCCCATTCACATCTGCGCCACTGGCGAGAAGCAGGCGCGCTGTCTCAACATTGCCGCTAAAAGCTGCTGCGTGAAGTGCAGTGAAGCCGCTGCGGTTTCGCGCCATCACGTCAGCCCCTGCCTCGATCAGGGCCGCAGCGGTTTCGGTGTTTCCAGCCAACGCAGCGGCAATCAATGGAGTAGCCTTGTTTGGCCCCCGCTCATCGACCGACGAACCGCTGTCCAACATAGCCTTAACGGTAACAGTATCACCCTGCCTTGCCGCATCGAATAACGGACCCGCTTGAGCGGGCCCAAGTATTAGGAATACCGTTGCAAAGATGGTACCAATCCAACGCATGGATCTACCTCCTCTGCTTGAACTCTACAATGAGCCGCGGTCGCGCGCAACGAACGAAGGGTTATTTGCTGCCGTGCTCATGACGGTTTCGGTCGAGTTGGTTGCTGCACCTGCGAGCGCCAGCGATCGTTGACTTCTGGAATGGGCTCAACAGAGACATCTGATTAAAACCATCAGATGACCGCCCATCGTAACATTGCTGCCGTTGCCGGTGTCGCCACACGTCACTCTGTCTTCGACCGTGTCCCAAAACACGGTGTTGTAGAACCATGTCGCAAACACTGTGGGCAAACAGTGTGGTCCACTTGCTCGCGATGCTACGCGGATACGAACTTGGTGATCGTGCACGGTATCGATAGATCGGTTGTCGGCTAAATGGGAACGACCGAATTGGCCCTCAGATCACGGCTTCAAAAAGCTCCCAATCTCCCTCGACCCCCTTCAACTGGAAAGCACCCGCGCTCTTTAAGGAGAATGAGTTTGTGCCGATGGTTAAATCGGCAACAGTTCTTGAGACGAGTAAGCTATGCTGAGACCGTCACAATCTACATAGCTAATCTCTGTCATTCTTCTCCCCCACTGGCTCAAGTCCTGCAGGTAAGGTTTGCATGAGATGAGACGAACTTCCAGCACATCGACCCGCTAGGGGCTAAGTCCAGACACTGGAGCTCTTTTCAGGGTGCCAGCTTTACCAATTCCCACTGCGGTCAAGACGAGCGCGGCGCAAAGCAGAGGCAGCATCCGCGTCGAGCGGCATGTGGTTTGCGGTGGAGATGTCATTTTCAATAAGGCCGATGTCGCGCAAATCGCGTTCCTTTAGGCGGCTCAGAGAAGCAGCCTGCGTCCGGCGTGCGCGGATTTCTATGACGTAGGACCAACCCCAGTGTGCGAACCGGCGCAGGGAGGAAGTGATTTGTGTGGCAGAAACAGTTGTGTTGGTGTTGAAAGTCGTCATCTTTTCGATCCTGCTTGTATGGTTTCGAGATGACTTAAGTCTGCCGAACTTGTCCGGTTTGCGGGTAGTGCAGATCATGAACCGCCCCCGGTACAGAATATGAACTGGATGGATGCGCTGCACATCTTGTAGCTTCGGGCTACAGGGAGGTTCACCGATGAAAACGAAGCCCTATGGAATAGTCTGCTCGATCACACATGCCTGCGAACTCCTTGAGCCGCGCTGGACGATCCCGATCCTTTCAGAAATGTGGGCAGGTTCTACCCGTTTCAACGACATCAAACGCGGCGTTGGCAACATCTCACCCGCACTGTTGACCAAGAGACTCAAGGAGCTTGAACAGAATGGATTGATCGAACGCATAGAAGACCCTGCGACGGGCCAAGTCGATTATCTTCGCACTCAGCGCGCCGTTGAACTCGAGCCTGCCCTCTCCGCTCTTGGTGAATGGGCGCAGTGTAATATCGAGGCAAGGCAAGCTTTACAGGACACGGACGTATCTAACCTAATGTGGCACATGAGGGGCTTGATCTCTACAGACGAGCTGCCAAACCGCCAAGTGGTCATTCAGTTTCGGTTTAGTGATCCCAACCTAGAATACGATACATACTGGGCACTGGTCCGGCCGCGGACAGAAGTTGAAATATGCACGAGCATACCTGGATTTGACGTTGATCTTTACGTCGAAACTGACTGCGTTTCACTTTCAGCCATCATATTGAGCCGAACCACGATATCGCGTGAACTGGATGCTGGTCGGCTTTTCCTGAGCGGTGATGCCCTCTTGGTTCGGACGATGGACAAATGGCTCTATCAACGCACAAACCAAAAACCGCATAAGGTACGACTACTTGACGTAGCATCAGAGCCAAACGAGGTTATTAGTGCGAGCTAGGCAAGAGCCTAGACCACGGCTGCATGCCTTTCGATGACGCGGATGGGCTCAGGGCAGTCATCTGAGCGTTTTGGTCAGATGACTGCTTCGTCTTGGTTAGCTGTCGCTCAGCAGACGTCAACTCGGGGGCAACGTCCGCTTCTTCGTATAAACGACTGGTTACAGGAGAACCGGACCTAGGGCCAACCGGTGGCTATGTCCGAGTTGCGGGACAGAGCAGACTATTGTTCTTCGCGGTGCTGTCAGACAGATTCTAACTGGTCTCAGTTTCCCACGAACCGCAGGAGCTTAAGCGACGCAAAGCTGGCGCCACTCGGCAAGAGCAGCAGCGCGGTTGAGCTTGAAATTCTGTCGGCTGGTGAGGCTGCGCTCCGAGTTGAAATGGCTGAAGACCGAGGCGTGGTCGGAAGCAAACTTCTGCAAACTTCGCATGCGCCGAAAGCGTTGCATTGCCCGCTCTCGTCGTCGGAATGGCAGGTGCGAATTCTCCGCCCTGTTGTTCAGCCAGCGACCCGTTTCCTGCCTGTGGGCATTGCCGATGTCCTTCATCGCCGCACCATAGGATCTCAACTGGTCGGTCACCAGGAGATGAGGTCGGCCGTGGCATTTCATTGATTTTCCAAGGAATTTCAACGCGGCTTTCTTGTCTCGCGTCTTTGTCACAAAGCTTTCCAGGACCTCACCTTCGTGATCTACGGCCCGCCACAGGTAGTACCGCTCGCCATTGATCTTCACGAACATCTCATCCAGGTGCCATCGCCACTGCGGCCAGGACCGAAGCCGATCCGTGCATTTCTTGCGGATCTTGGACGCAAACAGCGGGCCAAACCGTTGCCACCAGAACCGGATCGTTTCGTGGCTGACGTCGACGCCGCGCTCGTGAAGCAGATCCTCGACATTGCGCAGCGACAGTGGAAATCTGACGTGCAGCATCACTGCCAGACGAATGATCTCCGAGCTGCTGTGGAGGTATTTGAACGGATCACGTTTCGGAATGCTCAGAGGCTACGAGACCACCCTGCCCGTCTCAACCGGAGTCCTTCTGACACCGCCATATCAGTTGCTGTGCGATAAGGTTCAGGGTGAGGGCGACAGGCGTGCTTTCCATGGCTCAGCGCCCTAGAATGGAAAGGGCCCGCCCACTGGTTCCAGCGGAACGACGCTCCAGATGCCGCCGGGGTTCGTGTCGATCACCGCACAGCCTGTCGGCCCCCGAAAGAAGCCTGAAGGGGCGTCGGTACGGCGGTCCAATGCGAAACCGCTGCAAGTTGATGGGGCTGTTGCCACATGATGGTGGCCCAGTCTTCCGTGATGAACCCCGTGAACGTGACCTGCGACAAGTGTGGCGGGGGTATGTACATCCATCAAAATCATTTTGAGCGCCTGTGCGTTCTCAAGACCGATGGCGTCCATGAAACGAATTCCTGTCTGGATCGGCGGATGGTGGAGCATGATGATCACGGAGCCTGATCCTGTGGTCTCAAGAGCGTGGCGCAACATCTCGAGGCTTTCATCGCGAAGTCGACCACCGCCTCGCCCTTCGACCAGTGTATCAAGTCCAATGACACGCGTGTTACCAACGTCAGCTACCCAGTCGATCAAGCCCACTGTCGGCATTTCTGGAAGATCGGCAAATGCCGCGCGCATGGGCTCTCGAGCGTCGTGATTGCCTGGAACCACATATAAGGGCAGGCCAAGACGGTTGAGTTCGGTGCGCGCAAAGGCATAACTTTCGCTACTGCCATCATCGCTTATGTCCCCCGAGACCAGCACCGCATCCAACGGAGCGAGCGCGGGCCGCAGCCCTTGCAGCCGATCAATGGCCGCCCGCAGGAGGTTGCGAGTATCCAGGACGCCAGAGGCAAGGGCACCTTCGCGCACCACGTGCAAATCGGTCAGTTGCAGGAACCGCGCCATTGTCTCATTTGATCCCGGCGCGCAGGAAGGCCTGCACGAACTGGCGTTGGAAGATCAGGAAGGCGATCAGCAACGGAGCCACCGACATCATCGTCGCCGCCGAAATTACACTGATATCGACGCCGTTTTCCGGCGCGCCAGATATAGACAGGCCTACGGTTAGAGGCCTTGTGTCGGGCGAATTGGTCACGATGAGCGGCCACAGGAAGTTGTTCCAGTGGGTCGAGACCGAAACAAGCGCATAGGCCAGATAGGTCGGTCGCGCCAGCGGCACATAGACCCGCCACAGGATGCCGAACCAACCACATCCTTCGACCCGCGCAGCCTCGTGCAGTTCAATCGGCACGCCCTTGAACGCCTGACGCATCAGGAAGATGCCAAAGGCCGAAGCCATATAGGGCATCCCCACACCTAGGCTCTGGACCCATTGATTTGGTTGCAGTCGTGGCGCCGGGCTGATTCAAGCTCCTGAACTTCAGGAGGCGTGATGAGCAACTTGTTTTGGCTGACCGACGAACAGAT
>NZ_JBXWRD010000088.1:0-8298 GCF_059612725.1 Ruegeria sp. YKSF070
CCAGATCGCCGACTGGATCATCGAGGTGGTCGATGGCCTGGCCGCCAATGGCGAAGACGCCAACGGGGCCGTCGAGGACAAGGTCAAAGCCCAGGTCGCAGACCTCTGCGCAAGATTCCCTATCTATCCAAACCTTTGACTCCGCAATGAAAAGGGCCGCTGCGTACTTGCAGCGGCCCGATCCTTGGCACCCTTGATATCGCTCAGATATCGAGGGTGTTTTCCTTTTCCCAGCGGCTGAAATGGGTCACGAAGGAGTTCCACTCCTGCATCTTCATCTTGATGTAAGAGGCCGAGAACTCCTCTCCCATGCTCTGCTTCAGCTCTTTGTCGCGGTCAAACTCGCGGATCGCGTCCAGCATGTTGAGCGGCAGTTTCGGCGCGCCGCGCACCTTGTGGCCCTCGGCATACATGTCGATGTCCCAGCGCTTGCCCGGATCGGCCTTTGAGTGGATACCGCTGAGGCCGGCGGCGATGATCACCGCCTGCAGCAGATAGGGGTTCACCGCGCCGTCGGGCAGGCGCAGCTCGAACCGGCCGGGGCCGGGGACGCGCACCATATGGGTGCGGTTGTTGCCGGTCCATGTCACCGTGTTGGGCGCCCAGGTCGCACCCGACATGGTGCGCGGCGCGTTGATCCGCTTGTAGCTGTTCACCGTCGGATTGGTGATCGCGGCCAGCGCGCTGGCATGTTTCATGATGCCGCCCAGGAAATGCTTGCCGCGTTCGGACAGGCCCACCTCGCCAGTGGGGCCGTCACCGGCACCGGCAAAGACGTTGACCTTGGAGGCCGCGCCCGGCGCATCCCAGACCGAGATATGCGCGTGGCAGCCATTGCCGGTCAGCCCCTCGATCGGCTTGGGCATGAAGGTGGCGCGGAACCCGTGTTTCTCGGCCACCGACTTGGTCATGAACTTGAAGAAACTGTGCTTGTCCGCCGTCGTCAGGGCGTCGTCGAATTCCCAGTTCATCTCGAACTGGCCGTTGGCATCCTCGTGGTCATTCTGGTAGGGGCCCCAGCCCAGCTCCAGCATATAGTCGCAGATCTCGCGCACCACGTCATAGCGGCGCATCACCGCCTGCTGGTCGTAACAGGGTTTGGCGGCGGTATCGAAGGGGTCGCTGATCTGGTCACCCTCGGGGGTCAGCAGAAAGAACTCGGCCTCGATGCCGGTCTTGACATGCATGCCCTCGTCCGCGGCCTCGGCAATCAGGCGGCGCAGCACGTTGCGCGGGGCCTGGGCGACATCCGCGCCCTCCATCACGCAATTGCTGGCGACCCATGCGACCTCGGGTTTCCAGGGCAGCTGGATCACCGACGACGGATCGGGCACCGCCAGCATGTCGGGATGCGCCGGTGTCATGTCCAGCCAGGTGGCAAAGCCCGCAAATCCCGCGCCGTCCTCTTGCATGTCGGCGATGGCCTGGGCGGGTACCAGCTTGGCCCGCTGACCGCCGAACAGGTCGGTGAAGGAGATCATGAAATACTTGACGCCTTTGTCCTTGGCGAATTTGGCCAGATCAATGGTCATTCTTGTCGTCCCTGTTGTCGTCTGTTTTTGAATTGGAAAAGGCGCGGGATGGCCCCGCGCCCCGGTTTCACTCTCAGAACCCTGCGCCGGTCTTGCCGGGCCACCATTCGGTACCGGCAAGGGGGACACGGGCCATGGCGGCCGCCTCCATGGTCAGCGCGCACAGATCCTCGGGTTCGAGATTGTGCAGGTTGTTATGGCCGCAGGCCCGCGCGATGGTTTGCGCCTCGAGCGTCATGACATTGAGATAGTTGCGCAGGCGCCGCCCGGCATCCACCGGGTCGAGCCTCGCCTGAAGCACCGGATCCTGGGTGGTGATCCCGGCGGGGTCGCGCCCCTCGTGCCAGTCGTCATAGGCGCCGGTGGTGGTGCCCAGCTTTTGATACTCGGCCTCCCATTTCGGGTCGTTGTCGCCCAGCGCGATCAGCGCGGCGGTGCCGATGGCAACCGCGTCGGCCCCCAGCGCCATCGCCTTGGCCACATCCGCACCGGTGCGGATGCCGCCCGAGACGATCAGCTGCACCTCGCGATGCACGCCCAGATCCTGCAGCGCCTGCACGGCAGGGCGGATACAGGCCAGGGTCGGCAGGCCCACATGTTCGATGAACACGTCCTGGGTGGCGGCGGTGCCGCCCTGCATGCCGTCCAGTACCACCACATCGGCCCCGGCCTTTACCGCCAGCGCGGTGTCGTAATAGGGGCGGGTGCCGCCTACCTTGACATAGATCGGTTTCTCCCAGGCGGTGATTTCGCGCAGTTCCAGGATCTTGATCTCCAGATCGTCGGGGCCGGTCCAGTCGGGGTGGCGACAGGCCGAACGCTGGTCGATCCCCTTGGGCAGGTTGCGCATTTCGGCGACGCGGTCGCTGATCTTCTGGCCCAGCAGCATGCCGCCGCCGCCCGGCTTGGCGCCCTGGCCGACCACGACCTCGATGGCATCGGCCTTGCGCAGGTCGTCGGGGTTCATGCCATAGCGCGAGGGCAGGTACTGATAGACCAGCTTGGTGGAATGGCCGCGTTCCTCGGGGGTCATGCCGCCGTCACCGGTGGTGGTCGAGGTACCGGCCTCGGACGCGCCGCGTCCCAGCGCCTCCTTGGCGGGACCGGACAGCGCGCCAAAGGACATGCCCGCGATGGTGATCGGGATATCCAGCTCGATCGGCTTTTTCGCAAAGCGCGTGCCCAGCGTCACCTTGGTGTCGCAACGCTCGCGATAGCCTTCGAGCGGATAGCGGCTGATCGAGGCGCCCAGGAACAGCAGATCGTCGAAATGCGGCACCCGGCGCTTCGCCCCGCCACCGCGGATATCATAGATGCCGGTGGCCGCGGCGCGGCGGATCTCGGCGTTGATCGGGTTGGAAAAGGTTGCCGACTGGATCGGCACCGTCCGCGGGGGAGCGTTTTCCTTGTTGTCTTTCACGGTCATGACTCCCTCAATACGCGTTGTCGACTTTGAAATTATAGAGCTGGCGGGCAGAGCCGTAGCGCTTGAACTCTTCGGGTTTGGCATCGCAGCCGCCGCGCGCCAGCAGGTCGCGCAGCAGTTCGATATGTTCGGGGCGCATCTCCTTTTCGATGCAGTCGGCGCCCAGCGACTTGACCGAGCCGCGCACGAACAGACGTGCCTCGTAGATCGAGTCGCCCAGCGCGTCGCCCGCATCGCCGCAGACGACCAGGTTGCCCGACTGCGCCATGAAGGCGGACATGTGGCCGACATTGCCATGCACCACGATGTCGATGCCCTTCATCGAGATGCCGCAGCGCGAACTGGCGTTGCCCTTGATCACCAGCGTGCCGCCATGGCCGGTTGCCCCGGCATACTGGCTGGCGTCGCCGTCGATCACCACGGTGCCCGACATCATGTTCTCGGCCACACCAGGCCCGGCCGAGCCATGCACATGCACGGTGGCCTGTTTGTTCATGCCCGCGCAGTAATAGCCGGTCGAGCCCATCACCTTGACCTCGATAGGCGCATCCAGCCCCACTGCGATGGCATGGCTGCCGCGCGGGTTCACGATGGTCCATTCGGTCTGGTTGGTCTCGTCCGACTGGGCTTGCAGCGTTGCGTTCAGGCCGCGCAGGCCGTCGGCTGCCAGGTCGTAAGTCTGCATTACGCGGCCTTTCCGGTTGGGGTTGCGGTGTCGCCATGGGTCCAGAAATAGACGGTGGCGGGTTCGGGTTCCCACACGCGGGCCTGTTCGATGCCGGGCAGGTTGACCAGCGCGCGGTACTCCGAGCCGAAGGCCACATACTGGTCGGTCTCGGCCATCACCGCCGGTTTGCAGGCGATCGGGTCGCGGACCACGCCGAAGCCGTCGCGGGTGCCCACGACGAAGTTGAAGAAGCCGTCCAGATCCTCCAGCGACTTTTCCAGCGCCTCGCCCAGGGTGGCGCCGGTCTGCATCTTCCAGGTCAGATAGGCGGCGGCGACTTCGGTGTCGTTCAGGGTCTCGATGTGGATGCCCTCGCGGCGCAGCTTGCGGCGCAGCGAGTTGTGGTTGGACAGCGAGCCGTTATGCACCAGACACTGATCCGAGCCGGTGTTGAACGGGTGCGCGCCCAGCGTGGTGACCGCCGATTCTGTCGCCATGCGCGTATGGCCGATGCCATGGGTGCCGGTCATCGAGGCGATGTCGAAACGGGCGGCCACATCCCGGGGCAGGCCGACCTCTTTATAGATTTCCAGCGAGTCGCCAAACGACATGACCCGCACATCGGGGGCCACGTCCCGCAGCTGGCGGCGCAGCGCCTCGGCGGTGCCATGAGGTACATGCAGCACCGCGTGCGTGTCGCGGCGGCTCAGCGAGACCGGGCCACCGACCAGCGGCTGCACCTTCTCGGCCAGATCGGCGAAGTCCCGGTCGGGGTTTTCCGATTGCACTGTCACCTTCGAGGTGGTGGGCGAGGGATCGCCGTAAATCGCGATTCCGGCGCTGTCAGGGCCCCGGTCGGTCATGGTGATCAACATGTCAGTGAGCAGGGCGCCCAACTGAGGTTCTAGCGATTTGTCCTTCAGGAACAGTCCAACAATTCCGCACATTTCGGCGACGCTCCACGATTGTGATTCTGCCTGTCTTTCCCAGGCTCTTTCAGCAGGCTAGCACCGTAAATCCGAAGCCGCAACTGCTGTGAAACAAATTTCACTGATAGGCAAGGCGTGCGTGAGCACGCCTTGCCAGGATCGCTTTAGTAGCGTTCGACGCTTTTCTGGATGCGCTCATGGTCGAGTGCCCGTTTCTTTGCGCTTTCCAGATGGGCGTTCTCGCGCACGAACTGGATGCGGTGCCAACCGATCCAGAACAGCACCCCGATCACGGTCATCGCGACCTCCCAGCCCTGAAAGGGATAGATGGCGCCCACATTGGCCAGATCGACGGCCCAGCTTTCATATCCGATTGTCGACATATCCTGTTCTCCTTATTCCGCAGGCGACACTTTGGAGGCCAGATAGGCCTTGTCGGCTTCGATGATGGCTTCCTTGGCGTCCTCGTAGGCGTGGTGCTCGGCGTAATCGAGGCCCTCCAGCTCCACCTCCTCGGGGATGCGCAGCACGCCGGCGGTGGCCTGCATCTTGGCCACCACAAAGGCGGGCAGGAAGCCGAGGCCAAAGAACATGATCAGTGCGCCGATGAACTGGCCGACCGGGTTGATGGTGGCATAGCCCTCATAAGGCGAGGACGGCGCCCCCCACAGGACAAAGCCCGCGATGATCAGGCCGATGAACCCGGCATAGCCGTGTACGGCCACCGCGCCCACTGCGTCGTCCAGCTTGAACCGGCGCTCGACCCAGTAATGCAGGCGATAGACGATCACCACGCCAATGGCGGCGATGATCATGGCCTGGATTGGATGGTAGAGGTCATTGCCGGCAGAGGCGGTGATCACCCCGGCCAGACCGCCCGAGAAGGTCCAGAATGCATCGCCCTTGGACACCACATAGGCCGCCATCAGACCGCCCGAGAGCGACATCAGGAAGTTGAAGGTGATGGCCGACAGCGAGGTCGGTGCCAGATAGATGTTGGTTGCCGTCCAGGTGGTGCCGGTGATCTGGCCGCCGATTGCCTCGGGCGAGATCGCAGGCACGTTGCACGCGGCATAAAAGCCCCAGAACCCAGTATAGATCAGAAAGATCCCGATGGTCAGCATCCAGGGATTATGCGGCGGGATGTCCCGCGGCGTGCCATCTGGGGCAAATTTGCCGATCCGCGGCCCCAGAACCATGATCACCCCCAGTGCATAGCCACCGGCGATGGCGTGAATCACGCCCGAGGCATAGGCGTCATGATAGCCCAGATACTGGACCATCCAGCCGCCATAGTGCCAGCCCCAGGCCGCGTCGATGATCCACCAGACCGAACCGATCAGCACCGCATGCACCCAGAGTGCCGAGGACCGGATGCGCTCGATCACCGCGCCCGAGACGATCGAGGCCGCCGTCCACGAGAACAGCAGGAAGGCCGCCCAGAACACGCCGGTGATTCGGTCGGCGGCGTTCGGCCCCATGGTCTCGGCCCAGGGCAGGTTCGCGGCGCCCGCCTCGGTGTCCAGCCCGCCGAAGAAGGGGAACATCGGGAAGGCCCAATAGATCCACCAACCGAAGAAAAAGAAGGTGACGGTGACCAGCGGGATCACCATCACGTTTTTCATTAACGTGTGCATATGGTTGCGTCGACGGCTGGCGCCGACCTCGTACATGCAGAACCCGACGTGAATCAGGAACATGAACACGACCGTCACCCAGTAGTAGAACTCGGTAAATACCGTCGTCAGTGCGTTAAGATTTCCATCCATTTCTGTCTCCCCGGTTGGATAACTCTGACTGCTGCGAAAGTTTTTTTCCTAAAAGGGAAGCTCTTGATTAAGCTTTGTGTCAACAAATTTAACTGAGGATAAAATTTTATGCAGGTGCAGAAAGTATACTTGCTCAGGGATTGAGCAAATATTCCCAGTAGGAAATTTTTTTTACGTTTGTGTTGATTTTTGTCCGGACATGGGTCTGAATGATGCAAACCGAACAGATCAGGGAGTCACAGAGATGGCGATCATCTACAGAACCTCCGCGCTTGCGCAGCGCCATGCCGAAATCGGCGGCGAGTTGGAGGATTGGAACGGCATGGGAACCGCGTGGTTCTATGACCACACCGACGAGCGGGCCAAGGCCGATTACGAGGCGGTCCGCACCAAGGCCGGGCTGATGGATGTGTCGGGCCTGAAGAAGATCCATCTGAGCGGCCCGCATGCCGCCGCCGTGATCGACCGTGCCACCACCCGCAACGTGGACAAGCTGATGCCGGGCCGGGCGGTCTATGCCTGCATGCTGGACGATCGCGGCCTGTTCATCGACGATTGCGTGATCTACCGGCTGTCGGTGAACAACTGGATGCTGGTGCACGGCACCGGCACCGGTCATGAAAGCCTGGCGATGGCCGCCTATGGCAAGAATGTCTCGATGATCTTCGACGACGACCTGCACGACATGTCGTTGCAGGGGCCGGTCGCGGTGGATTTCCTGGCCAAACACGTGCCGGGCATCCGCGATCTGGCCTATTTCGGCATCATCCAGACCAAGTTGTTCGGCAAACCCGTGATGATCTCGCGCACCGGCTATACTGGTGAGCGCGGATACGAGATCTTTTGCGAAGGCCGACACGCCATCGAGCTCTGGGATGCGATCCTTGAGGACGGCAAGGACATGGGCATCCGCCCGGTGCAGTTCTCGACCCTCGATCTGCTGCGCACCGAAAGCTATCTGCTGTTCTATCCCGGTGACAATTCCGAGACCTATCCCTTTGCCGACGAGAATTGCGGCGACTCGCTGTGGGAGCTGGGGCTGGAATTCACCGTCTCGCCCGGCAAGATCGGGTTCCGGGGCGCGGAAAACCACTATGCCCGCAAGGGCAAGGAGCGGTTCAAGATCTATGGCGTCAAGCTGGAGGGCACCACGCCCGCCGATATGGGGGCGCCGCTGCTCAAGGATGGCGAGGTCGTGGGCGTCGTCACCTTTGGCATGAATTCGGACCTGAACGGCCATAACGTGGGCATCGCGCGCATGCCGGTTGACTGTGCGGTGCCGGGCACCAAACTGACCGTGCGCAACGAGAATGGCACCGAAATCGCCTGCGTGGCCGAAGAGATGCCCTTCTACGACAAGGACAAGTCCATCCGCGCCGCCAAGGGCTGAGGATCACCGGGCAGGCGCCCCCGGAGGCGGGGCGCCTGTTCTTCTTGCGATCGGACCAAGAAGGAGTCAGCGACGGGATGTCCAAATTTCAGTTTCCACCAAGTATCGCCAGCCGCCCGGTCTATGGCACGCTGGAGGCGCGGCCGGGCAAGGCGCATCTGATGATCGCCGATGCCGAGGGCGCCGAGGCGCTGCTGGATCTGGCGGCAAGCGATGCCGCGCTGTTTGCCAATGCGCATATCATCTATATCCCCAAGGGCACCGGCGAGACCTATGTCGAGCGGCTGCGCGCTCTGGGACCGGCGCAATTCTATGTGGGGCCAAGCTATGCTGCGTCGGTCCAGCGGATCCGTCGGGTGCTGTCGGATGCCCATATGGGGCTTCAGGTCTATCTGGCCGGAACCGAGGGGTTGATGGGCCAGGCCCAGAACGAGGCGATGCAGGCGGGCATTCCCCATGGCGCGATCCAGACCGAGCATCGCGGCTCGGTCGCGCGGCGGATGCAATGCGTGCATTGCAAGGGCATCACCGAGGACGTGACCACCGATCCCTTTGTCTGTTCCCATTGCGGGCTGAACCTGTTCG
>NZ_JBXWRD010000089.1:0-8113 GCF_059612725.1 Ruegeria sp. YKSF070
GACCCGTCCGCAGCACCTCAGCGCCGCCGGTGAAGGGGGTTCTAGGCCCAACCAAAAAGAGTCGCAAGCACAAAAATACAAAAATCACAAAAAATCTCAATTCAAGGGGAAATGCCAATATATTCAAAATCTTAATATAGCCGAGCTTGCAAGATGAAGCCAAACCCGCCCCTGCCCCCCGGTCGAACGACCGTCAAACAACCGCTATCAGCACTGGGAGCGGGGCATTCGTGCCGGAACCGATACCCAGGCTTCGGTCATCCCCAGAACCGCGACCAGGTTCTGGGTTTCAATGCGCGATTCTGCGGCGTGTCAACGGCAGGCGCGCCGCCAGCAGGACAAGGACCAAACCCAGATAGATCAGCGGTTCGATCTGGAACCCCTTGGTCAGCATCAGGAAATGTATAGCTCCGAGCAGGACCGCCGGATAAACCAGCCGGTGCAGTCGGCGCCATCCCCGTCCGAAACGGCGCACCGACCAATTGTTCGAGGTCAGCGCCAGAGGTAACAACAGTGCAAAACCCGCCATGCCAATGGTGACGAAGGGACGTTTGACGATATCGGCCCAGATCTGGGCCGGAATCTGGACGTCGAGCACCAACCAGACCAGCAGGTGGCAACTGACATAGTAGAATGACAGTACCCCTATGGCGCGGCGGAACCTCATCAGGTTCAGGCCGACTATCCGCCGCAACGGCGTTACGGCCAACCCCAGGATCAGCGCCTGTAACGCCAGCTCTCCAAGCCGGTGCTCGATGACCTTCGCGGGATCGACGCCCAGCTGCCCCGTCGCGCCCAACCAGAGCCACACGGGCGCCGGCAACACCCCGATCAGATAGACCAGCCAGATCGGAATCCGGCGCAGCGACGCGTTCACCCGCTCCATGGGTCAGAAGTATTTCGCAAGATCCATGCCTTGGTAAAGGCCCGAGACCTCTTTTTCATAGCCGTTGAACATCAGCGTCGGCTGGCGTTTGGCGAACAGACCGCCCCCGATGCGCCGCTCGCTGGCCTGGCTCCAGCGCGGGTGGTTCACCTCGGGGTTCACATTGCTATAGAAACCGTATTCGTTCGGGATCGCCATGTTCCAGCTTGTCGGAGGCTCCTTGTCCGTTAGGGTGATCCGCACGATCGACTTGATTGACTTGAAGCCGTATTTCCATGGCACCACCAGCCGAAGCGGTGCGCCGTTCTGATTGGGCAGCGGTTTGCCATAAAGACCGGTGGCCATCAGTGTCAGCGGGTGCATCGCTTCGTCCAGTCGCAACCCCTCGCGATAGGGCCATTCCAGTACCGGATAGCGGGTGCCGGGCATTTCCTCGGGCCGGTAGAGCGTTTCGAAGGCAACATATTTCGCACGCTCCTGAACGCCTGCCATGGCCAGCAGATCGGACAGTTCGAACCCGTTCCAGGGGATCACCATCGACCAGGCTTCGACACAACGGAACCGATAGATTCGCTCTTCGATTGTCATCTCGGACAGGATGTCCTGAAAATCATAGTCGCCGGGCCGGTCGACCATCCCATCGATCTTGACCGACCACGGCTCGGTCTTGAGCAGATGGGCATAGGCGACCGGATCATCCTTGCCGGTGCCGAATTCGTAGAAGTTGTTATAGCTTGTAATCTCTTCCCAGGTGTTGGGCTCTAGTGTCTCGGCAAGCGCCCTGCCAGCAAACGCCACCAGCCCCGCGCCACCCATGCCTGCCATCAGCTGCCTGCGATTCATCCAAGCCCCGCGCGGGGTCACGTCAGCGGGGGTCAAGTCGTTACTCCAGCGATGGGCCATCGGGATCTCCGTCTTTGCCATTTCCCAGAAATGTATCCCGTCGCAGCGCACCGTCCAACGCAACTCGCATCACAGCTGCGTTGCCGGGTTGAAACAATCGTCTCTGTCAGACCACGCCCAGACGCCGCAAGCCGTCTTCGAACTGCCGGTTGCCTCGAGCGCGTTCCAGCCCCTCGGCATCGGATTTGACCGAAGGATAAAGGTCGTCCATCTGAACCGAAGTGCCGTCGTCGCAGACAATCCGCACATGACGCCGCCGCATCAGTCGCGGCTCGGGGACACCAACCGAATGCGCGATGGTCTCCACCTCCTTGATGACAGAACGCGCATAGGCGGCAACGCGCTTTTCCTTTTCATGCACCACCAACCCCTTTTGCAGCGAGGGAATGTGGGTGGTGATGCCGGTGGGACAGGTGTTCTTGTTGCATTTCAGCGCCTGGATGCAGCCCAGCGAGAACATGAAGCCGCGCGCAGAGGTGATGAAATCGGCACCCAGGCAGATTGCCCAAGCCACATCGCCGGGCGCCACCAGCTTGCCACTCGCCACGATCCGGATCCGGTCGTGCAGCCCGGACAGATCGCGCAGATCGACCATCCGGATCAGCGCCTCGCGCAGCGGCAGGCCGACGAGATCAATGAGAGGCATCGGCGCGGCCCCGGTGCCGCCCTCGCCGCCATCGACGGTGATGAAATCGGGCGCGCTGTCGGTGCCGCGATCGCGGATCTTGCGAAAGAAATCGAACCACGGGTCGGCCGAGCCCATGCAGGTCTTGATTCCGACCGGCTTGCCGGTGACGTCGCGCACATGGGCGATGAGATCCAGCAGCCCGTCGAAATCGTCGACCTCGCGGTGACGGTTGGGCGAGATCGCGTCCATCCCCATCGGTACACCGCGGATCTGCGAGATTTCGGCGTCGATCTTGGCCGCGGGCAGGATGCCCCCCTTGCCCGGCTTGGCGCCTTGGCTCAGCTTGATCTCGAACATCTTAACCTGTGGATGCGCCGCCACCTCGCGCAGCTTGTCGTCGCTCAGGTTACCCTCGGCATCGCGCACCCCGAACTTTGCGGTGCCGATCTGGAAAACGATGTCGGCGCCCCCCTCCAGATGATAGGGCGACAGTCCGCCTTCGCCCGTGTTCATCCAGACGCCCGCCGCCTTGGCCCCCTTGGACAGCGCCAGAACCGCCGGTTTCGAAATCGCGCCATAAGACATGCCCGAAATGTTGAAGATCGACGGCGCCGAATAGGGTTGGCGACAGGTCGGGCCGATCACCAGCGGCTCGGTGGCGCCGAACTGGTTGTCCAGCGGCGGAAACGGCGCATTCATGAAAATCGGCGTGCCGGGAATGTTCAGGTTGCGGGTCGACCCAAAGGCTACCGTGTTCCCCTTATTCTCGCTGGCATTATAGACCCAGTTGCGCTGTGCCCGGTTGAACGGCATCTCCTCGCGGTCCATGGCAAAGAAATACTGCCGAAAGAACTCTCCCAACTCGGTAAAGATATTCCGGAACCGCCCGATGACAGGATAGTTCCGCCGGATCGCATCGCCGGTCTGAAACCGGTCGACAAAGAACAGGACAACAGCCGTCAGCATCATCAGGCCGATGACGCTGACAAAGACAAAGGCCATCACCTCGATTGCGTTATAGGCGAAACCCATGCGAAAACTCCTATATCTTGATGTGACGCAAAGCGGCGGAACTCTTTCCGATTTAGATTGGAGACGAACCGTTCACGGTGCAACCCACACGGACACTATGGGAGAGAGCAATGAATCAGATGTTACTGGGCGCGGTGATCGCGCTGACCGCAGGGGCGGCATCCGCACAGGATGCGGTGACCTATACCACCACCGACAATTTCGAGGACGTTACCTTTGGCTTGGAAAGCGCGATTGTCGGGCGCGGACTGGTGATCGACAGCGTCAGCCATGTGGGTGACATGCTGGAACGCACCCGCGCCGATGTCGGCTCGGACGTGGTTCTGTTCGACGATGCCAAGGTGTTCTCGTTCTGCTCGGCCGCGCTGTCGCGCAAGGTGATGGAGGCCGATCCGATGAACATCGTGTTCTGCCCCTATGGCATCTTCGTCGCCAAGCAGCCAGGCTCGGACGAGGTCACCATCGGATTCCGACAGTTCCCAGAGGGACCGATGCAGGAGGTTCAGACCCTTCTGGACGAGATCGCGCGCGAGGCGATCGGAGAGTAGACCTCTGCCGGGTTCACCGTCGCCCTCTAAAACAAGCGACCGTTTTTGACACCTGTATCAAGCAAGAGCACACCCTAAGGCTGCGCCTCGGCGTATGCCATGGAGTCTCTTTGAGATTTTTGAATCTGCGTGTACTTTGGCAGGCATGAGTGGCGATCCACAAACTCGAATGGCATTCTTGCGAGAGTATCTTGCTGGAGTGCAATCTATGGACCCGGAGCGTGCAATGCGCGCGGCCGCCCCAGGTTACCTCTGGTACGACGGAATGGCTGCCGAACCCATCACGAAGGAAGAGTTTTCTGTCTACCTTCTGGGCTGGGAAGACAGAATGAAGGCGATTGGCGGCACGGGTCGCTATGAGGTTTCTGACGAGTTGTCGGCAGACAAAGACGGGCATATTCTTCGCTGGGCCTGGTGGCGGTTCGTCGGCACAGATGTCGCGGGGTCTGCCTTGCTCAAAGTTGGCAACGAGGGCGTCATCTACGAGAAGATTGCATATTTCAAGCCGACGTAGGCAACGATCCCATGCTTGTTCTGCGCTGCCGACCTTTGCTGGTCAGCTCTCTTGCCTCACTAGCTCGGGGCCTTGCTCGCGTCTCAATTGAGCAGGCATTTGCGGTCACAAACGACGGTTTCTGATCCAGTCCGGGCGTTCGTCCGTATTCTTGTCATCAGACAGGAGTTCGCCATGACCAAACGCCCGGCCTGTATTGTTGCAACGCTCCTCGCCACTGTGACCGGAGCGGCTGCGGTGGCAGGAAACGAATCCCGTTCGGTCGCCTATCCGCTGCCCGACGGCTTGATCGAGATCGTCGCCGATTTCTCGGAGAATTCGATTTATTGGTGCGGGGCCGGGGATCATGCGCTGAACCAGATGAGAAAGCCCGGCAATCAACGGCTCTATGTCTGGAAAGGCCCGTCTCCAAGCACCGCCCAACCCGGCGCGCAGGCCGTAACATTCGGCTTCACCCCGCCGCCACAGGGCGCCGCCCCCTCCCTGACCAATGACGTCGGAATCATCGGCAACACATTGTCCGTCAGTCAGGCCAAGAAAACCTGCGACGAACGCACCTCCAGCGGCTGAGCCTCAGGACAGGTTGCGCCTTGACGGGTCGACCAGCGCGCCCTCGCGACCGATTGCGGTCACCATATAGACGATGTATCCCGAGATGATCGCCGCAAGGAAACACCAGATCGAGGTAAAGGCATAGGCAGCGAAGACAAAGCCCACCACGACCGATGCCAGGATCAGCCCCCCAAAGATGCGTATCTGAGGATGGGATGAGCCTACCAGCGGCAGGCAGATGACCACCGCATAGACCAGCCGCACCACGATCTTGGCAGTCTCGCCCGGAAACATGCTCGGGTTCTCGTACTGGATCGAATGCTTCACCAGATAGATTTCGAGCGTTTCGGGCCGGGCCAGCACCGGCAGAAAAAGCGTCGCGCCCAGACTGAAGCCAAAGGCGGCCAGTCCCCAAAAGATCCCCCTCCGAAAAGAGGAAGGCTCGACCAAGGCCGAGGACAGCGGCACCCAGAATGGCCAGAACCAGTAGGCAAAAAACAGAAAAACCAACGCTGCGGCACCCGGTGCGACCGGGCCAGGGCCATCGAGTGTCAGCCACAGCAGACCTTCGGACAATTGCTGCACGCCGAAGAACAAGGGAAAGACCGCGAAACCCAGAAACCGCGGCCCGAGATCCGCTGACTTGCGAATCGCGACCGCGCCACCCGCGATCAGGGCGGCACCGGCGACAAAACTGGCTGTAGCCGAGAAGCACATGGGTGACCTCCTTGACGTTGGGTCCGCGCTTGTGACGCAAGCTTAGGAAAGAACCGCGCGCCGGGCAAATGGGCCTCCCTTCCAGGATGCTGCCGCTTGCGCCCTGCCGATGCCAAAGGGGTTGTCTCAAACAGGAAAAGGCCCGCCATTTCTGGCGGGCCTCTGGTTCAGTTCGCGCGGCGGTTCAATGCACGACAGCATCATCCGGGCGGGGCCGGTTCGAACTGACCACGCGGTCGCCGATGATCAGCCCTTCCTCGCCAGCAGTGATGGGGATGGTCTCGCCATCCTTGACCTCACCGGCCAGCAGCTTTTCGGCCAGCGGGTTCTGCAGGTCGCGCTGGATCACCCGTTTCAGCGGGCGGGCGCCGTAAACCGGGTCATACCCCGCATCGGCCAGCCACTTGCGCGCCGCGTCGTCCAACTCCAGCACGATCTTGCGCTGCGCAAGGCGCCTGGCCAGGCGACCCATCTGGATCGAAACGATCCCGTCCATGTCGGCGCGCTTGAGCCGGTCAAAGATGATCGTTTCGTCCAGCCGGTTCAGGAACTCGGGCCGGAAATGCGCCCGCACCGCATCCATCACGTCACGCCGTGCCTGCGCGCTGTCGGCGCCTTCGGGCAGCTGGCTGAGTGCCTGGCTCCCGAGGTTCGAGGTCAACACGATCAGCGTCTGCTTGAAGTCGACGGTGCGACCCTGACCATCGGTCAGCACACCATCATCCAGTACCTGCAAGAGCACGTTGAACACATCCGGGTGTGCCTTTTCGACCTCGTCAAACAAGACCACCTGATAGGGCCGGCGGCGGACCGCCTCGGTCAGCACCCCGCCCTCGTCATAGCCGACATAGCCCGGAGGCGCGCCGATCAGACGGGCGACCGAGTGTTTCTCCATGAACTCGGACATGTCGATGCGCACCATCGCATTGTCGTCGTCAAACAGATACTCGGCCACAGCCTTGGTCAGCTCGGTCTTGCCCACACCGGTGGGCCCGAGGAACAGGAACGAGCCCAGCGGGCGGTTCTCGTCGTTCAATCCCGCACGCGCCCGGCGCACGGCATTGGCCACCGCCTTGACCGCGGTATCCTGGCCGATGACACGCCGATGCAGCTCGTCTTCCATCCGCAGCAGCTTCTCGCGTTCGCCTTCGAGCATCTTCGAGGTCGGAATGCCGGTCCAGCGTTCGACCACCGCCGCGATCTGTTCGGGGCGCACGGTTTCCTCGGCCATCAGGTCCGATCCTTCGCGGTTCTCGGACTCGGCCAGCTGCTTCTCCAGAGCTGGAATGATGCCATAGCTAAGCTCACCGGCACGGGCCAGGTTTCCTTCGCGCTTGGCGATCTCCAGTTCGGCACGGGCACGGTCGAGCTGTTCCTTGACGGATTGCGCCGCGTTCATCTTGTCCCGAGATGCCTGCCACTGCGCTGTCATCTCGGCGGATTTCTCCTGCAAATCCGCAAGGTCCTTTTGCAACGTCGCAAGCCGATCCTGCGAGGCGTCGTCCTTCTCTTTCTTCAGCGCCTCTTCCTCGATCTGCAATTGCAGGATCTGACGGTCGAGCTGGTCCAGCGCCTCGGGCTTGCTGTCGACCTCCATCCGCAGGCGGCTGGCTGCCTCGTCCATCAGGTCGATCGCCTTGTCGGGCAGGAACCGGTCGGTGATGTAGCGATGGCTGAGCGTCGCCGCCGAGACCAGCGCCGAGTCCGAGATACTCACACCGTGGTGCAGCTCGTATTTCTCCTTGATGCCGCGCAGGATGCTGATCGTGTCCTCGACGGTCGGTTCTTCGACCATCACCGGCTGGAACCGGCGGGCCAGAGCCGCGTCCTTTTCCACATATTTACGGTATTCATCCAGCGTGGTGGCGCCGATGCAGTGCAATTCGCCGCGCGCCAGCGCCGGTTTGATCAGGTTGGCCGCATCCATGGCACCATCGGATTTACCGGCGCCGACCAGCGTGTGCATCTCGTCGATGAACAGGATGATTTCACCCGCGGCCTCGGTGACCTCGGTCAGAACCGCCTTCAGCCGTTCCTCGAACTCGCCACGGTATTTCGCGCCTGCGATCAGCGCGCCCATGTCGAGCGCCAAGAGCTTCTTGTCGCGCAGCGATTCCGGCACATCGCCGTTGATGATACGCAGCGCCAGGCCCTCGGCGATGGCGGTCTTGCCAACGCCCGGCTCGCCGATCAGGACGGGATTATTCTTGGTCCGGCGGCTGAGCACCTGCATCGAGCGGCGGATTTCCTCGTCGCGCCCGATGATCGGGTCGATCTTGCCCTCGGCTGCGGCCTCGGTCAGGTCGCGCGCATATTTCTTGAGCGCGTCATAG
>NZ_JBXWRD010000090.1:0-7365 GCF_059612725.1 Ruegeria sp. YKSF070
GGCCGGCGCCTATGTCGGCCATCGCCGCGGAGGTTTGGGCATGGCGGCCGCGTTGTCCTGCGGCGCATTCAGCGCCGTTTCGGGCAGCTCGCTGGCAACGGCCGCCACCATGAGCCGCGCCTCGATGCCGTCGATGCGCGCAGCAGGCTACGATGACAGCCTGTCCACGGGCGTGATCGCCGCCGGCGGAACGCTCGGCATCCTGATCCCGCCCTCAATCGTCCTCATAATCTACGCAATCATGACCGAACAGGACATCTCGGACATGTTCGTCGCCGGGCTGATACCGGGGGTGCTGGGTGTTCTGGGCTACATGGCCGCGGTCAAGGCCGTGACGGCGCGTTACCCAGACCGGGGACCGGCTGCACCACGGGTTGGCAAGGCCGAACGCCGCAAGGCACTGATGGGTGTGATCGACATCCTGCTCCTCTTCGCGGTGGTGCTCGGTGGGATCTACTTTGGCCTGCTCGCCTCGACCGAAGCAGCGGGAATTGGCGCGGTTACTGCCCTGATCCTTGTCGCCGTACGCGGCAGGTTGTCGTGGGACATGCTGATCAATGTAATGTCAGAGACCGGTAAGACGACCGCGATGCTGTTCACCATCTATGTCGGCGCGTTGTTCTTTACAGAATACGTCAATTTTTCCGATCTGCCCTTCTTGCTGGAGGACCTGGTCGAGGCCTATGCGCTCGGCCCGCTTCAGGTTGTCCTGTTCATCCTGCTTTTGTGCCTGGCGTTGGGAATGGTGCTCGAAAGCATGTCTATCATCCTGCTGATGGTACCGATCTTCACCCCGATCCTAGTGTCCCTGGATGTCAATCTGGTCTGGTTCGGCATCCTGCTCGTGGTCACGACCGAAATCAGCCTGATCACCCCACCCGTGGGCATGAACGTCTTCGTGTTGAAATCCGTCAACGAGGACGTGCCTCTTGGAACGATCTTCCGGGGGGTTCTCCCCTTCATCGCAGCCGATTTCGTCCGGCTGGGGCTGTTGATCGCCGTTCCCGCGCTATCGATCGGACTGCTTGCGGCCCCCTAGGATAACGACCAATGAAACTCGCCATTCTGTCGACAAACGTCGGAGCCGAAGCGGTTTACTCGCGCCATGAGAGCGAATCTGAGCAGATCGCGGCGTGCCTGGGTGCTGTAAGGCCCGACTGGCGATTTGAGTCATTCAAGGTATACGATGATACATATCCTGATGATCCCGAAGAGTTCGACGGAATGCTCATCACCGGCAGCCCGGCGTCCGTCAATGACACCTATCCGCTGATAGAGAAGTTTTTGGATTACCTGCGCGACCGGTACGCGGCCGGGATACCGCTGTTCGGAATCTGTTTCGGTCATCAGGCGCTTGCCAAGGCGCTGGGGGGGCAGGTCACCTTAGCTCCGACAGGATGGAGCCTCGGGACGGTCAGCGTCAGCATATGCGACACGGCACCATGGATGGTTCCGCCGCGTGACATGCTGAACCTTTACGCGGTCCACAACGAGGTGGTGGTGCAATTGCCCGAAAGAGCCACGGTTTTTGCGAGAACGGATCGCAACCATTATGCCGGTTTTTTCGTTGGCAACCAGATCCTGACGACACAACATCACCCTGAAATGACACGCCCTTTCATTGCGGACGTGGTGGATGAGCTATCTGCCTCACTCGATCCGCTGGTGATCGCGCGCGCTCGGGAAAGCCTAGGGACCAAGACCGACAGCGGTGTATTCGCCGAATGGGTCGCGCAGTTCTTCGAGGGAGCACGACATAAGAAATGAAAAAGTCCCGGCGTGTCGTTCATTCGACCTGCCACGCCGTCAGTTGTTCAGAATTCCGCAGTTCGGTGCCCAAGCTCGGCGCCGAATTCACTAGCACGTGGCAAATCTGCGATGCGTGGGGCAATGTCGTCACCAAGATCAACGAACGCGACCAACGGCAGCAATGCTACGTTGGGCGGTCATCCGATGGTTTTGCTCTGATGTCTCGGTTGAGCCCTTTGCGGACCCCTCTTCAGATCCCAGCTGAGTATTTGGACATTTTTCGGGACGCTGCCTGTTGGCAAGGAGCCGCGCCGCTCTGCGTTTGGGAAACCGATCGTAGGGCGCAAAGGAGAAAATAGCTTGTCATCTTGCCTCATGGGCGGACAAGGTCATGTTTCTTTAATATATCACGGGCCATCGGAGCCCTTCGACATTCTCGAAGCACGTTGCCTGAGGAATACAGGTCAGCCGGTGCGCTCTGCCACTTTGGCGAGCAGAGCGTTCGGATCCCTGATCGCGATGCCGCTGTATCCGGTCGCGATGCTGCCCTCGGCCGCCAGCCGCCGCAGGATGCCGCCCGTCCAGTTGCGGGACAGATTGGCCGCTTCGGCAAGATCGTTCTGGTTGACCGGAACGGTGATCGGCTCGGCGCTTCGGGCGCCGGGTCCGCGCAGGCCGCCGAAGCGCAGCAGTACGGCGATAAGGCGTGTTTCGGCATCGCGGATGGTCAGGTCGGACGCGACGGTCGAGACCGTGTCGCCATATTCCATCGACAGCATCACCATGTGCTCCCACCGTTCCGGCCGAGCGTGCAGAAGTGCGCGGACATGCTGGTACGATACCACCGCACATGCCACAGGTGACATGGTGATGCCTGTCGCCACCCGCGCGTCGCCGACGAGGATCGAGCGATAGCCGAACCAGACGACAGGCGGGGTCATGTGCAGGATCGGTGAATCAGGCCGGCCGAAACTGGTGTGAAATGCCATGAAGCCTTCGGCGACCCCGATCATGTCGCCGTTTTCGTCACCCGCGAGCGAGATCTGTTCACCCTTCTCATAGTGCCGCCACCGTGCCTCGGCTAGAAGATCATCCCCGAACGCCCGCGGAACATGGCTCAACCATCCCCGGCTCAACAGGACTTGCAATCCTTCCTTGCGCTTCATCCACGCGATCCCCCCAACAACAAAAAGCCACAAATCTTGGGAGATTGCACATTTGGTGTCAAACGCGGGGGTGTCACTTTGATAGTGTTTCCCAGGGCGCGGGTGCAGTTCAGTGTCTTTTGTCACGAATGGTCGTCGACTGGGTAAAACCCCCGTGGCCCGGATACTTTGACGATTCCCAATGCTTTCGCGGAAGATGAAGGCGCGACGCATCGGCGGGCGAGGGCTTTTCTTCGTCCATCCATCACTCACGAACAGGCCCCTGAACGATCGAGAACCGGAGGCGATCCATGAAGACAATTCTCGCAAACACTCTCTTCGCCGGCACTGCGTTCTTCCTTTTAGGCGCAGGCCTTGCCCGAGCGGACCTGACCGAAGATGAAGCGCGCGAGATCGGGCGTGAAGGCTATATCTTTGGGTATGCCATGGTCGAAAACTACAAGACGATGTTCGGTTTTTCGATCTTTGAGCAGTCACCGGTCTATTCGGGGTTCAACACATACCAGCATAATCGCGAACCCTATGATCCCGATTTTACGCTGGTCGTCACTCCGAACAACGATACGCTGTACTCCACCACGTTTGCGGATTTGCGGACAGAGCCGCTGGTAATCACGGTGCCTCCGACCGGGGACCGGTACTTTTCCATACAGCTCGTCGATTTTTCGACGGACAACTTCGCCTATTTAGGCACTCGCGAGACGGGGCGCGACGGTGGTGTATTCGTCCTCGCCGGCCCGAATTTCAAAGGATCTCTGAAGAGCCAAGACTTTGACCGCGTATTTATCGCACCCAGCCAGTTCGTAGCGCTTGCAACCCGCACCGCCATCAACGGACCGAAAGACGCGTCGGGCGCCGCAGAGGTGCAGGATGGTCTGAAGTTGACGCCGCTCAGTGCTTTCCTTGGTCAAACTGTACCCGTGTCCGCGCCCGAAGTCGATTTTCTCGCTTTCGACCCCGAGGCAGTCGAGACGATCGCCTTCTTCGACTATCTCGACATGATCCTGGACTGGCATACACCTCGTCTCGATGAGGAAGAGATACTTGGAAAGCTACATCGGATTGGTGTTCTGGGCGGCGGTGTCGATGGGTTCGAAGCCGATCTCTTCGATACCGAGACCCAGGCCGCTCTGCAGGAAGGTATCGACGCTGGCAGGGCCGAAATCGAAGCCCTTGGGAACCAGTTGGGGGAACGGATCAACGGTTGGGAATACACCCCGCCCATGGGTAATTTCGGCACCGATTATCTTTTCCGGTCTGCCGTCGCGTGGAAATTCCTCTATACGCACAGCCCAGAAGAGGCACTTTACCCTATTGCCAACGTGGATGCCGATGGTGCTTTGCTCGACGGCACATCACAGTACGTTCTCCGTTTCGAACCGGGCCAGCTTCCCCCTGTGGATGGGTTCTGGTCACTCACGATGTATGACAGCGAAACGCGGCTGCTCGTTCACAATGAAATCAATCGCTATAGCATAGGCGACCGCACGGCTTCACTTAAGCTGGATGGCGATGGCGCACTTGAAATCTATATCCAAAATCAGTCGCCCAGCCCTGACAAGGAGGGCAACTGGCTGCCGGCACCGGAGGGCCAGTTCTACGTCATCCTGCGGGCCTATGTTCCGCAGGCCGCCATGCTGGCGAATGAATACCGTCTTCCTGCAATTCAAAGGATGAAGTGATGCGGCACCACCTGAAAAGCGCTCTGGCGACAATAGCCGCCATCGTCCTGATCAGTCCGGCTATGGCTCAACCTGTCCAGATCCCGGACGACGAGACAGTCGCCGACGCCTATGTCTATTTGCTGGGGCGGGCCCTGGTCGATCGTCAGGAAAAGACGGACATGGAGGAACCTGGGGTCGACTACAATGTCATCAAGTACAATCCGGTTGGTGCCGCCGACTTCGTGAACCCGAACCTCGATGTCGCCTATCTCGAAGCCTGGATTGCGGTTGATGATCAAAGCCTGGTCTTGCTGGAGGTCCCACCGGTCGAGGGCCGCTACTACACGGTGCAGATCTGCGACGAGTGGGGCAATGTCGTCACCAACATCAACGAGCGCGACTACCCGCTGAATCCCCACGGCAGTTATGCCTTCATGACACCTGACACCGTTGCCGAGATACCGGAAGGCGCCGTTCCCGTTGTGCTGCCCTCCCGAAAGGCAAAGATGCTGGCGCGGGTGGAGTTGCAGACGGATGTGGACGGTGCGGTGGACCTGCAACGCCAATTCAAGATGTCCACGCTCGGTGAGCCTGAGATTTCGGCACCTTCAAACCTGCCCGTTTTTGACAACCAGTCGTTAGTTGGCATCGAGGTTTTCGACCATGCAGACGAGTTACTCTCGGGGGCGTTCGACAGCATTCCGGTCGCTCCGGACATGCAAGCCAAAGTACGCGCGGTGGCGCGTGTCGCATCCGATCCCGCACGGCGGGATGCCCTTGCCGCAACCATTCGTGAAACCGTCATTCCCCGCTTTCTGCAATTCGCCGTGACAGAAGCAGGGTCCTTCCAGAACAACTGGCTGGGTGTACTCGTCGGCGGCATCTACGGCGATGATTACTGGATAAGAACAGCGGCCAATCTGGTCGGTATCTGGGCGAACACAACGCACGAGGTGATCTACTTCGTCGCGACGACGGATGAGAACGGCGAGCCCTTGGATGGCAACAACACCTACATCATCGACTTCGACGAAGCGAACAGCCCCGATGCTGTGGTGAACGGGTACTGGTCGGTGATCCTGGTGGACCTACCCGATTACCGCGTGGTGCCGAACGAAATCGACAGGTTCAACTTCAATTCCTTTTCTACCTTTGAAAGGGGTGCGGAAGGCGGTCTGTCCCTTTTCATCGCCCCAGCCGAGAGTGATGCTTTTCCACCCTCGAACTGGCTGCCCTCGGCTGACGGCAAACCGTTTTCGCTAACCTTCAGGACCTATGTTCCGAAGGAAGTCGTAAAAGCGGGCAATTGGTTTCCGCCAAGTATCAGAAAGCTGAACTGAGGTGCCCCTAGATTTGTAGACGTTTTGCTTGGTAGTTTTGGAATCAAAGGACGACGCAAATGTCAGGGCAAATTCGTTACTCAGATGAGTTCAAGGCCGACGCGGTGGCACAGGTCACCCAGCGAGGATATTCGGTCAAAGAAGTGGCAGAGCAGCTCGGGATCAGCACCAAGTCTCTGTACACTTGGATGGCCCAGTTCTCGAAGCCGCAGAGACAAACGGATCAAGAGGCCGAGGTCAGGCGTCTCAAGAAGGAACTGGCCCGCGTCACCGAGGAGCGTGACATCCTAAGAAAGGCCACCGCGTACTTCGCCAGGGATGCAAAGTGAGGTCCGCGTTTATCGACGCGCATCGTCAGCAGCATCCCGTTCGTGTTCTTTGCAAGCTTCTCAGCGTTCACCCAAGCGGTTTTTACGCTTGGATTAAGGAACCGTTAAGCCGACGCGCGCAGGAAGATGTGCGCCAGACTATGCTGGTCAAGAAGGCGTGGAAAGATAGCGGCAAAGTTTATGGCTATCGCAAAATCCATGACGATCTGCTTGAGATGGGTGAAGCCGTATCCGAGAACCGCGTTGCCCGGTTGGCGCGTCTTGCAGGCATTAAGGCGCAGATCGGCTACAAGAAGAAGCCCGGTCAGTATGGCGGTAAGCCCGCTGTTGTCGTGGACAATACACTGGATCGCCAATTCGCCGTGGACACGCCGGATCGTGCTTGGGTGACGGACATCACCTATCTGCGCACGCATGAAGGCTTTGCGTATCTTTGCGCCGTCATCGATCTGTTCTCACGCCGCGTGATCGGCTGGGCTGTCCATTCACGGCAGACTCAGAGCTGGTGGTGCAAGCTCTGCTTATGGCGATTTGGCGACGCAAGCCGGGACCAGGTCTGTTGATCCATTCAGATCAAGGTGCGCAGTTCACAAGCCGAGAATGGAACGCGTTCCTCCGCGAGCATAATTTGGAACACTCCATGAGCCGCAGGGGGAATTGCCATGACAATGCTGTCGCCGAAAGCTTCTTTCAGCTATTAAAACGCGAGAAGATCAGGCGTCGCAAATACAAGACGCGGGAACAGGCCAGACGCGACGTGTCCGAATACATCGAAATGTTCTACAACCCGAAACGCAAGCACACGAACAACGGAATGCTGTCGCCCGTTGATTTCGAAGAAAGACAGCTCAAATTGGAGAAGGCTGGTGTCTAGGAAACTAGGGGCACCTCAGTCATACCTATTAATGGGGAGGGATAATTCTAGATAAGAGGCCCTCTAGGGGGGCATAAACAGGGGCATTCTCAGGACCCTCGGGATGCCTGACTGCTTGCTCTGATCATCTGGAAGAAGATGGCTGCCGTTCCTGAACACGTATAGAACCATGTGCGTGTCGCCGGAGCCTGAATTTCGGCAGGTCCTGGAGGAAATCCGTTGGCTGGACCTTGTTGCGTGAGG
>NZ_JBXWRD010000091.1:0-7341 GCF_059612725.1 Ruegeria sp. YKSF070
ATGCCGAACTGGGCGATGGCGATCCCGCCACCTTTGCCTATGCCCGGGCGGCCGGGGATGCGGTGACCTCCACCCTCACGCCCGGGGCCACCCCGCCCGGTACCATCGGCCGGGTGATCCTGGCAAGCCACGCCCGCAATGCCTCGACCAACCCCAATCCGGGCCAGGTCATCAACCGCCTGCGCATCGCTGGCACCAACCATGATGCCGCCGGACAGGCCCCGGCCGGGGCGTCGCTCGAGGCGCTCACCTCCGAATGGGCGGTCAACCCTGATACCGGCCTGCCCTGGACCTGGGCCGATCTTGCGGGGCTCGAGATCGGCTTTGCCGGTGGCAGCTGAGCCGGGTCAAACAACTGAACCATCAGACAAGAGGAACACTGCCCATGTCGCCGCCCCTGCGTGAGACCGGCAACCTGCGCATTCCCGAGGCCGAGTTCCAGGCCATGCTGGCGCGCGCCGCGGAAGAAGGTGCCCGGCGCGCCCTGGCCGATGTCGGGCTTGAAGGCGAGACCGCCGCGCTCGACATTCGCGATCTGCGATCGCTGCTCGACTGCATCCGCTTCGTGCGCCGCACCGCCGTGCAGACCACCGTGCATCTCATCACCACAGGTCTCATCCTCGCCCTGCTGGCCGGCACCGTGATCAAGCTCAGGCTCTTTGGCGGTGGGCCGTAGGGCCAGCGGTGATCCGCAGGTTGCAATCCCGTAATCCCCGACATTCCGAACCAACCCCCACGTATCCGCCGCCCTCCGAGGCGGCGTTTCTGTTTCTGGAGACACCCCAATGACCACGACATTTTATGCCCATTGGCGCGATGTGCCGGAGGCCGCCTGGCGCTGGCCGAACTTCTCGCCCGCGGAAATCGCCTGCCTTGGTACCGGCAAGCTGCTGATCAACGAAGCCGCGCTCGACAGGCTGCAGGCGCTGCGCGACCGGCTGGGAAAGCCGCTCATCGTGCGCTCGGCCTATCGCAGTTCGGAGCACAACAAGGCGGTTGGTGGCGCCACACGGTCGAAGCACATGGAGGGCGCAGCCTTCGACATTAATATGGCGAACCACGACCCGACGGCGTTCGAGGCGGCGGCACGGGCGGTCGGGTTCCTGGGTTTCGGCTTCTATCCGCGCTCGGGGTTCATCCATGTCGACCTCGGCCCGGCACGGCAGTGGGGAGAGCGGTTTCCGGTCCGGGAGACGGCGTTTGCCGCCGAGACCCCGCTGGCGCGGGAGAGCCTCGCACAGAGCCGGACCATGAAGGGGGGTGGCGCGGCGGGTGTGGCGACGCTGGGTGCAGCAGTTGTCGAGGTGGCGCAAGAGATTCTGGCCGAGACGCAGGACGCCATTCTGCCGCTGGTCCCCTATCTCGATGCGCTGCGCTGGGTGTTCATCGCCGTGGCTCTCGGCGGGATCGCGGTCACGATCTACGCGCGGCTGGATGATTGGAAACGGGGGCGGCGGTGATTGGACGGGTCGTTTCGTGGATCGCGGGGAACGCGGTTGGGCGCAGGGCGCGCCGCTACGGCGTTACTGCTCTGGCGATCGTTCTGTTTCTGCTGGCCCTGCGCCGCTCGGGCGAGCGCGCCGGGCGGATGGTCGAGCAGCTTGAGGCGATGGAGAAGGCAAATGACGTCCAGCGACGGATGCTGGAGGCGGCGGCGTGTCGCCCTCGCTCTCGTGATGAGCTTGCTCGGCGGTTGCGTGGCGGGCGGTTCCGATAGCGGTGGGCTTGGGGGCTGTCCGCCGGTTGTCGAATACACTCGGGAGGAACAGGCGCGGGCGGCAGAGGAACTGGCTCTGTTGCCGGAGGGGGCGGTGATCGTGGAGATGGTGAGCGATTATGCCGTGATGTGGGCGCAGGCGCGGGGGTGCCAGCAAGACCGACAACAGCCTTTGGTCACTGCCCTGCAGCAGAAAGGATTGAACAACAGGGCTGAGAACTCGCACCTGCCATTCCGACGACGAGAGCGGGCAATCCAACGCTTTCGGCGCATGCGAAGTTTGCAGAAATTTGCTTCCGTCCACGCCTCGGTCTTCCACCATTTCAACTCGGAGCGCAGCCTCACAAGCCGAGAGAATTTCAAGTTGAACCGAGCTGCCGCTCTGGCCGAGTGGCGTCAGCTTTGCGCCGCCTAAGTTTCTGCGGTTCGTGGGAAACTGAGACCAGTTAGAATCTGTCTGATGGTGTGGACGGCTCCACCCCGACGGCATCGCATTGTGCCAAGTTGGTACTGTGTGACAGCCAACAAAGGAAGGAGCCGACCACATGGAGATTACAACACTCGGGATTGATCTGGCCAAGTCCGTCTTTCAGCTTCATGGCGTTGACGAGGCTGGCGCTGTTGTCTTGCAGAGGAAGGTGCGAAGGGCCGCTCTGCTTGATGTCCTCGGCCGACTGAAGCCCTGCCTGATCGGCATGGAATCCTGCCCGACCTCTCATTTCTGGGCGCGGGAGATTGCGGCGCTTGGGCATGACGTGCGGCTGATCCCGCCGGCCTATGTGAAGCCTTACGTTAAGCGGCAAAAGAACGATGCGGCGGATGCCGAGCGTGCCCTGCGCCCGATCGGCATCGGCCGGAAGAACTGGCTCTTTGCAGGCGCCAACACCGGCGGCGAAACGCTGGCCCGCGTCATGACGATCATCGAGACGGCAAAGCTGAACGGCCTCGATCCTTAGGCATATCTCGCCGACGTGCTCGACCGCATCAACGATCGTAAGATCAACCGACTCGACGAGCTCTTGCCGTGGAATTGGGCGCCGATCGGCGACACTCAGGCTGAAGCCGCCTGATCAACCGCGGCCTCAACCGGGCGGTTACGTTCGGTCCACTGTTCGCAGCCGAGATCCGAAAGCGCCGAATTGCAAGCATGAAATCCAGCCGATGGCGCTGGCATCTGGACGAGATGTTCGTGAAGATCAACGGCGAGAAACACTATCTTTGGCGGGCCGTAGACCACAAAGGTGAGGTTCTCGAAAGCTTCGTGACGAAGAGACGGGACAAGAAGGCCGCCTTGAAATTCTTAAATGAAGCAATGCGTAAACATGGCTGCCCGGAAGAATTTGTCACGGATTGTCCGTCGTCGAATGATTTGGAACAGGCGGCTTGATTTTGGTCTGGAGGGCTCTGGCTCTTTTGGTTGACGTTATGCTGCTTGGCGCTGATGGATCAAGCGCCGGTTCTGGATGGTCTGTGTTTTGATCTTCTCCCTTTCTGCCAGGATTGCCGGGCCGCGCCCAAAGTAGACGTCGGCGGGTGTCAGATTGCCGAGGCTTTCGTGATATCGGCGATGGTTGTAGTGCTCGATGAAGGCGTTGATGGCCGCCTCAAGTTCAACCTCCAGATAGTAGTTTTCGAGCAGGATGCGGTTCTTGAGGGTCTGGTGCCAGCGCTCGATTTTGCCTTGCGTCTGAGGGTGGTTGGGCGTGCCCCGCACATGATCCATGCCGTTCTTCTCGAGGTATTCGGCGAGATCCCCCGCGATGTAACAGGGTCCGTTGTCGCTGAGCAGCCGGGGCTTGTGCAGTACGGTGACGCTGTCACAGCCTGATGCGGCCAAGGCAATGTCGAGCGTCGCGCTGACATCATCTGCCGCCATGCTGGTGCAGAGTTTCCAGCCCACGATGTAGCGCGAGAAGTCATCCAACACGGTAGACAGATAACGGGCCTCTCCCAAGCCGTTGAAAGCCCTGCTATGTCGCCGGTGCGATTGCCCGGGCACGTCTTGGATGATATCTCCCACGACAAGCCACGAGGGGCTGCGCGCACTTGTTTTGCCAAGGCGGGTGCAGCTTCCGATCGCTTGGAGAGAAACATCGAGGTCGGGCCAGTGACAGGACAGAACGAGAAGCGCGGACGAGATGCCGGCGTGGTCCAGCCTCGGTTCTATCTTACTCGGCGTGCGGTGATGGGATTTCTGCTGGCGGGAACGGCAGGCGCATGTTCGGCCCCGAGACATCTGATCGCTGTCGGGCCTGATATGCGGGGCGCAGGACCGGACGCATCGCTCCGTACGCACAGGATCTTCATCGCAACGACACGAGCGCAGTCATCGGAGCCGGGCGTGTTCTTCTCGGGGCAGCGCAGCGAGACGCTGAGCTTCGCGACCGTGGATGTCCAGATCCCGCCGAACCATGTCGTCGGGCAAGTGGAACGGCCGCGCAGCCTGCCACTCGATCCCGACAGGCACTTCGTCATATCGAACCCGCAGACCTTCGACGGAAAGGGCCTGCTCTCGGAGGCCGAGGCGGTCGTCAGGACAAGGCCGCGCGGCGAACGCAAGCTGTTGATCTGGGTGCATGGGTTCAACTCGACCTTGACCGATGCCGCCCTGCTTCTCGCACAATTCGTCGAGGATACGGGATATGATGGTGTTCCGTTGCTGTTCTCATGGGCCTCCGACGGGCGCCTCACCAGCTATGTCTACGACATCAACAGTGCCCTGATCGCCCGCGATGCAATTTTTGAGGTTGCAAGCGAACTGGGTCGGTCTTTATTCGACACCGTAGATGTCGTCGCCCATTCCATGGGCAACTTTCTCGCCATGGAAGCGATCCGGGCCGGCGGTCAACAAGATCTCTTCGATTCAACAGGGAAGCTCGCGAATGTAATCCTCGCGGCACCTGATATCGACTACGAATTGTTCGCCGCACAGGTGCGTTCCATACCGCCAGAGAAGCGCCGTTTCTTCGTTCTCATATCCGATGATGACCAGGCACTTCGCCTGTCGACATTTCTCGCGCGCCGCCCAAGGGTCGGCAATATCGACGCGGATCGACTGACCCGACTCGGCGTAAACGTCATCGACCTGAGCCAGGTGAGGGACACAAGTTCGATCCATCACACCAAGTTCACCGATGCGCCCGAAGTCGTACAACTGATCGGCACGCGTATCTTGGCCGGGGACAGATATGCCGCCAGCAACCCTACATTGATCGGCCAAGCGCTTGTCGTCGGAGTCGGTGGCGCCCTCGAGATCATCGAGTGAGCCGGCGTCCCAGAAAGCGCGATCGGGGATCGGAAGCTTTGGATGCTACCGCAGCCAGACTGACGCGGCTCGCCCCGATCCACCGGCAAGCGGTTTGTTGACTTTGATCTTCAAGAAAGCCATCGCTCGTAAAGACCGAACTTGGAGCGAGGTATTGTATACGTTGCGTCGCCCCCCCAATGAATGGAGGCGTCCTTTTGGCTGACCCCACCTTGGCACCCATGACGGGCGAAACTCTCCTGAAAGTGGCATTGCCCATCGTCCTGCTCGTGATCTGGGCCCTCGCCATCCGCTTGCGGATGCTGCGTAGAATCCTGGGGAAGTATCCCTTCACGAGTGCGATCATCGAGATTGCGCTGGTCTTGGCGGGCGGCTGGAGCCTTGGAACAGCAGCCGAACTCCTGCGCGACAGCCTCTTGTCGGATCAAACGCTGGCCCGACCGGGGCTGTTGGTCAGGCTGGTCATGTACCTTGCCGTTTCCTTCAGTGTCGCGAGGCTTGTGGAGGCGGCGGCTGTCTCACGCGAGCGCCGTGGGCACGGCGATGGCCTCTCGAGGCTTTCCCGCACCTTTCTGTATGGGGTCTGCCTCCTTGCAGGCCTGCTCGTCTTCTTCGCCGCCAACGATTTTCCACGGCTGACGGTGGTCGTCGGCGGGTTTGCCGCGGTCCTCGCCTTCGCGCTGCGGCAGACGCTGACGGACCTCGTCGCAGGGGCTGCACTGTCGATCGAACGTCCCTGCAAACGCCGCGATTGGGTGATGCTGGAGGACGGGACCGTCGCTCAGGTGATCGACATGGATTGGCGGGCGACGCATCTTCGGGGGTGGGATCGCGCGATCTTCCTTGTTCCGAATGCGCAGCTGGCACGTCAAGGTTTGCGGGTTCTTCCCAAGCCTGGCGAGCTTTACGCGGAAACCTACACAATCCTTGTTTCCGGTGACGAAGACCCGGAGCGCGTGAAGTCCCTTCTGGAGGAGGCGGCGCGGGAATCTGAGGCCCTTCTGAGCCGTCCAGCACCCGTGATCCGGTTGGCCGACGCCTCGTCACTCCCCTACCGCTATTCGCTGTGGGTGCACTTCGACGGCTACATGGCGAGCTTTGCCGGGCGTGAGGAGCTTTTTTTCAACATCCACAAGATGTTCACCGAGGCGGGCATACAGGTGACGACCGAGATTCAGGATGTTCGGGTCGAGCAGAAGCGCTCTGCCAGTCGTCCTTGATGCCGTGGCGCCGTTCGCTGCTTCAGTGACCCCCCGGATATCCTCCACCTGATGCGAAAGTCCGGGTGGGCTAGAGGGCCGGATGGCGAAGTGCCATGAAGGGTACGATCGGTGCATCAGTGCGTTAGGGCGTCCTTTACGGTTCGTTGCTGGTACTGGACCCGGATCCGTTATCCACAACTTGGGCATCCGGATCCGATTTGAATTCGGCCCGAAATCCTGTTGGCGTCTTGCCGGTCCATCGCCTGAATGCCCTGTCGAAGGCGGCCGGGCCGGAGAGGCCTACCTGAAGGGCGATTTGCGAGATGGGTAGCGTTGTGTGCGAGAGGAGGTCTTCGCTGACGCTCTGGCGCACGTCGTCTTTCATCTGGCTGAAGGAGGTGCTCTTTGCCTGGATGATGCGCTGTACACGACGTGGATGCAGGCCACAAATTGCGGCAAATGAATCAAGAGTCAGATCTTGGTGAGCCAGGTTATCCGCAAGCACGCTGCGAAAATAGGAAAGGGTTGCTTCGTTGGCGCCGGCGTTTTCCGTGGCGAACTCCCCTCGTGACGCTTCCACCAGGTCCCAGTCCAGCGAGAATGGCGCCCAAAGCCATTGCGGAGGAAACGAAATCCGCAAGCCGTTGATCCCGGATGTGATAAACGCCTGTTTCGGCAGAAACCCCGGCGGAAGACCTGCGGTGGTCGGCACAGTGACGAGGATGTCATTGGGGTCGAAAGTGTCACCGATGCCCTGTCTGATCACGGTCACGTAGAACGCGACGCCGACTGCATCCAACTGTCTTGATGGCTTCGACACACTGATCGTGCGCTGAATCTCCAAGCTTGCAAAGTCGGGTGTGATGGAAACGGAGTACCGAACGTTATCAACCTGCTTTGAGACTTCCACCACCACCCGGGAGAGGAAATCTCCCAAAGTGAGCGCACGGCTCGCCGCGTCCCGCAGCCCGGGCGTCCCCTTCCTCGCGGTTTCGATCGCCACCGTTGCGCCAAAATACGGGTCGTCGAGAGTCTCGGCCATGTCCTCCATGGCAGCATAACAGGCGCTCGCCTCAACCAGCATTGCAGGATCGGTCAGCGCGCCGAGCGGAATCCTGTTGCGGGCAAGCAAAGCTTCGGTATCGCCGCCGCGCGAG
>NZ_JBXWRD010000092.1:0-6400 GCF_059612725.1 Ruegeria sp. YKSF070
GGAGGTCACGGGCCAGAACCTCCATCGCCGCGACACCGCCAGCCTCGATGGCTTCCACGAATTCCGACCGGGTCTGGAAGGGGAAATCCTCCCCGCCCCAAAGCCCGAGACGCTGCGCATAGGCGAGGTTGTGGACGGTCGTGGAACCCGTGGCCGAGACATAGACCACGCGGGCATTCGGAAGTTTGTGCTGCAGCCGCAGACCCGCCCTGCCCTGCTGCGAGGCCATGGTATCGCCCCGATCGCCTTTACCCCCGGCAGCATTCGCCATGGCATGGCTTTCGTCGAAGAGGATCACCCCGTCGAAATCCGCCCCGAGCCAGTCGACGATCTGGTCGACGCGGGATTTCTTGGCCCCCCGTTCTTCAGAACGCAGTGTGGCGTAGGTGGTGAAGAGAATGCCCTCGGTCAGCGGGATGTCGCGGCCTTGGGCAAAGCGCGAGAGCGGCGTGACCAGCAGGCGCTCCTGGCCAAGGGCCGACCAGTCGCGCTGTGCGTCCTCGAGAAGCTTGTCGCTTTTCGAGATCCAGAGCGCCTTGCGTCTTCCTCGGGCCCAGTTGTCGAGCAAGATCCCGGCCGACTGACGGCCCTTGCCCGCGCCGGTGCCATCACCCAAAAAGAAACCCCGGCGGAAGCGGACGGCGTCAGCGGCATCGTCCCGTGCAGCGGAGACCATGTCTCCGGTCTCATCGACGGTCCAAGACCCAGTGAGATGCGCGCCATGCGCCTCCCCCGCGTAGATGACGGTCTCGAGCTGGGCGTCGGAGAGCAGGCCGTCGCGCAGGACGGCCGAGGGCAGCTTGGGGCGATAGCTCGGTTTCGGCGGAGCGACCGAGGCCATGGCCGCTGATTGCACCAGTTTGGTGGGATGCGAGGCGGCGCCGGGGATGTCGATGGCCTGCAGGCGGAAGGTCTCGTAGATCGCGTCGGACAGCCGTGTCGTGTCTGCGTCCCCGGCGGCTTCGCGGAGAGCGTAGTCCAGGTCCTTTGCCTCGATTGACGTGCCGGGGTTCTCCGGTTGAGCCGCAGATGTCGCGCGGGAGCGGCTGGTGGGTTTGCGGGTGGTGAGGTGAGAATTTCCCGGGAAGCGGGAAGAGTGGCCCAGACCCGCATTTGCTGCCTGTTCAAGTTCGAGGCGCGGCGGAACCTCTGCGGTGATCCGGGACATCAGATGCGCCACGTCCGGAGACAGGGGCTGGCGCAGGTCGGCGGTGATGCCGCCCGGCTCGCCGCCGCGGCATTTATCGAAGACAGAAATCCGCGTTTCGAAGCTGGTGCCGTGCTTGGCGAAAGCTGCGCCCGACACCGCGCCGGTGAAGATGAGATGGGCCGTCTCGGTCAGACGGCCGAAGGTCTCGGCCCAGGCCGGCGCATCCGGCGCGAAACCGGCTCCGGTGATGGCGACGAGCCGTCCGCCGGGGGCCAGGCGCGTGAGGGCCGAGCGCAGATGCCGGGCCGTCGCCTCGGTCGACCGACCATCGACATTGGCTTGGGCCGAGAAGGGCGGGTTCATCAGGATGACGCTCGGACTTGAGGAGACATCGAGATGATCGTCGATCTGCGCGGCATCAAAGGTGGTGACGGGGCGCCCCGGAAAGAGGAGGCGCAGAAGGTCGGCGCGCGTGTCAGCAAGCTCGTTCAGCGCGAGGCCGCCACCCGCGATCTCTGCGAGGATCGCCAGGAGTCCGGTCCCGGCGGACGGCTCCAAGACTAAATCGCGAGGCGTGATCTGTGCTGCCGTCAGTGCCGCGATTCCCATGGGCAAAGGCGTGCTGAATTGCTGAAATCGCTCCATCTCTTCCGACCGCCGGGTGTGCGTGGGCAAGAGGCCTGCCACCTTGGCGAGGATCGGCAAGAGCGCCGCAGGCGAGCCGGCACGCGCAAGCAGCGCCCGACCAAACTTTCGTAGAAAGAGGATCAGCGCCACCTCGCCCGCCTCATAGGCGAGCTTCCAGTCCCAGGCACCGGTCGCATCGGAACCGCCAAAGGCATGTTCCATCTCGCGGCGCAGGCGCAGCGCGTCGATCTGAAGCCCTTGCGCCAGATCGGGCTGCAGCGCTTCTGCAACAGCAACGATCGCAGGGACAGGATTTGCTGCCAACGGGACAATGGGCGCAGGCAAGGACGCCTGCGCAACAGGGGCAAGATGGGTCATCGGGAAACTCCGGAATGAAGGACAGGATCAGGCCTGGACACCCTCTCTCGGGCAGCTTCGGACCTGATCTTTCCCGGCCCCTCTCTCCCTCTCGCACCGAGGTGTTCCCGACGCTTGGCTTGGTTTTGTTCTTGTTATGTTCTATTTTCAGGACCAAGCCAGAAAGGGGGTTCCACCATGGAAAGCACCAAGCACGCCATGCCCGTAACACCCAAGCAGATTGCCTATGCGCGGTCGCTCGCCCTGCGCAACCGGACGCTCCTGCCCTGGGAGGTTCAGCAAGACCGGCGATCTTTGAGCGCCTGGATCGAGGCTCAGGCCCGGCTGAAGCCCGTATCGGACATGGACCAGCTGCCCACCTCCAGGCAGGTGGCCTTCGCTGAGAAGCTCGCCCGGATCAAGCGGTGCGCCGTTCCGGACGAATGCTTCCGCGACAAGGGGCTCATGTCGAAGTGGATCGACGGGAATAAGTGACTCTGCAGGATCACCCGAACCGCCGCCCTCCTTCCGTGAACGTATACGTGTTGACGATGATACCCTCCTCGATGGCCTGGTCCGAGGTGAGGTGGTCGTATTCGGCTTCAAGCTGGCGGTAGAGCCAGCGGGCCAGATCACGTAGCGCCTCGGTCACGACTTCTTCCGCGTCCTCAGTCGGCCGCTGCCAGGTCGCGCTGTCCCGCGTGATGTCCACCGACATGGTGTATTCATGGTAGTAGCGACCACGGTGGCTGGCCTCGGCGGCGAGCTGGTAGAAGTTCCGCCGCTGGATGGCCTGCAGCCGGCCGGCGATGCCGTGCAACGTCGCGTCCGTGGGCGCGTAGTCCCGAATGCGAGCGGCCGCGCCCTTGGCGTGGGACCAGTATCCTTCGAAACAGGCCCCGTCGCCCTGACTCCAGAACCCGGAGAACCAGATGCAGGGCTTTTGGCGCGTCCCGCCGCCCATCAGGCGGACGGGCGTGGTCTTCAGGCTGATGCCGAGTATCTCGCAGACCCGCTCGAAATCTTCATAGACCGCGTCCCACCAGTCGTCGTGGGGCCCGAGGTCGCGATACCAGCAGCGGGCCTTCTCTTTGGCTGCATCCGAGAGCTCCGGGAACTGGTAGACAGTGGTGCAGATGATCTCAGGCATCGGCGTCCTCCCCGTTCAGCGCCGCGACCAACCACTCTTGCGTGCTGGACCAGCCGATGGATTTGCGCGCGCTGAGATCGATGGCATGCGCGCCGCCACCAAAGGCGTCGAGTCGTGGCCGAGAGCAGGTCAGAGAATACTGGAACCCCCAAAGGCCGGTGAGGTCGAGCTCTTCAGCAAGACGCAAGACGAAGCGGATGACGGCTTCGACATCGCCGTGTTCGTCATCATGGATCCAGAGGCTGCTGCCCTCGGGGGCATCCTGGTGCACGAGATCGAAGCCAGCGATATCCGGGTCGTCGGCGTCCTGATCCGCAGCGCGCAGATCGTGAAACAGCGCGAGTGCTCGGGCCGCCTTTTCGGGAGTGCCGACGTCGAGCAGGCATGAGAAATGGGTGAAGTAATCCGCCATGGGGACCTCCTGAATGGGGAAGACCCGGCCAGAAGGCCGAGTACTGGATTGGAAGGGTCGGCCGGGAGCGATCAGCCGATCGACGTGTCGTCTGCCGCCTGTCGTGCGGCATGAGCGCAGAGCATTTGCCGGTAGAAGCGCTTGCGCGCCGTCCGGAGGCCGCAAACAGCGCGTGTGTCGGGGTGCAGCGCCCGGACCGCCGCGCGAACCACTGCCAGCGGCGAAGCGGTCGGTGGCAAGCCAAGTCTTAGATAAGTGTGATCGGTCATGTCACGTGACCTCAACCACGGGCGAAGCGAGATGCGGATCGACCTGTGCCTCGATCCGTTCGGTCCGACCCATCCAGGGTGCGGGCCGAATGGCCTTCACCCAATCGGCGAAGCTCGGGATGAAGCCGAGGTCCTCCTTAACATGCTGCTCGCCGACCCAGCGGGTCGGGATGACGCGCCCGGTCGAGAGCGTGAGGGTCGGGCCGAAAATCGTCTCGGCCATGAAGATGCCCTCCGCATGGTGGCGCAGCGCCCGGTGCCGAAAATCGGCTGTGATCTCCTTGCTCTGGTCGAACCAGGAATGCACGGCGAGGAAATCCTCGACCGTGCCGCCCCATTTCTTCACCGAGGACAGGGCGTGGTGATACGGATGTGCCATCGCCGCCCCCTCAGAAATCGTGGGTATAGAGTTCGGACGAGGTGAAGCGCTCGTTGAACTCGAGGTGGATGGAGCGAGCGCTCGCGTCGAAGCAGAACTCACCGTAGGCCCCGTCGTTGTTCTCCCAACCTCCATGGGTGTCAGACAGCAAGTCGTACGCCAGTTGCTCCACGACATCTTCGAGCGAAAGCGCCCGCATCTCGACCTCCGGGTCGTCCCAGGTCAATGCGGCATAGGCGATCTGGGTCTTGGGGAAAGTGACTTCGGCGTCGCCAGCGTAGGCTTCGATGCTTTCAACCTGGCCGCTATCGCCATAGCCGTCAAAGCTCACGGTCACATGGGTGATGCCCGCGGCAGTCAGGCCATCGAAGAGGCGCTCCTTGTTGGCCGGACGCAAAGCTGCGATCCGCGCATCACGCTCGGACTGCCGAGCCAGCACGCCGGCGAAATCAATTCTGGACGGCGCCATCGGCGCGGCCAGGGTGGGTTCGATCTTGGACATTGGAAACTCCGAAATGAGGGAAAGGATCTGAACCCCGAGGCTCTCTCTCGTCCTCGCAGGCTCACATCCTCCCCTGCCCTTCTCTGACTCTCGGGCGTCACGCCGCGATCTGCAGGGCGCGAGACGCGAAGACACGCCAGAGCGGATCGACAAGACGGGCATCGAGAAGGTCGGCGTGATGCCGCAGCCGTCGCGCGAGGCCATGTTCATGCCACTCGGCCGCCCTCATGGCCTGCGCGCGGGTCTGGCTGGCCTCGGACACGACGGCGCGGGCTTCGGCGGCATCCGAGACCGGGTGGCACCATGCGACCCCGCCATCATAGGTAGCGCCGGCCAGAACGAGGCGGCCCTCCCTATCGAGGATCGCCAGGATGCGCGCTGCGTCTTCAGGGGTGACATTTTCGGCATGAACGATTGCCCCCTGCATGGCTTCGGCCAGCGTGGCAAACCGCTCCAGTACCTTGGGGTGTGCCTGCCCGGACATGAGAGCTGCGGGCGCACGGCAAGCCGTCGTGAGCGCAAACGGCAAGTCTTGATATGCAAGAACGGTCAGGAAGCTCGGCGGCAAACCTGTTTTCTGTGTTTCCGGCTGAGTTTGGAGAGTAAGATCGAACATGGGCATATCTCCGACGGTGCGGAGAGCCTCTCTCCCCGCCTCAAACCGTCAAAGACCAAACCGCCCCCTCGGACTCTCTGTCGCTGATCGGGCCGATCATTTCGGCGTTGGTAAATCGCCCCATCGAACCCGCAAGTAGCGCCCTTCGCGCTTTGGAAGATCTTTTCGGTCGATCATCCGACCCGAGACCTGAAAATCCTCGTTGATCTTTACAACCAAGAGCTTGTTGAAATGCCCATTGGTATCGACCACAACAACATCCTTTGTCTTGAATGGCGTAATGGTTTTGACCTCGACATGATCATTGCCAAGTCTTCCGTCAGCACCCTGGGCGTAGGTCTTGTTCAGCTTGATACCGTACGTGATAGCACCGAACAGCTCACCGATATCGCCGTAGACAGAGAGGTGAAGGCCGGTCTCGAGGTGGTAGCTTTCCGCGAGGGACAGGAGATCCTCAAAATATGGGATCATAGACCGGATCGCGTTCGGGTATTTAGCGCCCCACTCCTTGTAGCGAAGCTGCTCGTCGATTTCCGACCAGGTAACCCATTCACCGTCATCATAAAATGCACGATCTGACCAATCAATTTCTTCCATGCGCGTACTTCCAACACCTAAACGTGTCGGGCACAGTAGCAGATCGATGAAACAGGAACGAGACCGGAGGCGATATCGCCTCCGGTCGCCACCTCAACCAACGCGGTCGAGGAGCTTCTTGGCGCGCCCTTCCATGTCGAGCCGCGCATCCTGCTGGGTCTTGTCGCGCGCAAGCCGCGTGATGCCCTGCACGAAGTCGAAGATGCTTTCGGGCGGTCGGCCCTCTTCCATCAGTACCTTCTCGATGATCTTGCCGGATTCGGCCCTCGAGAAGCCGCGCTTGCGCAGGAAATCCGCACGATCTTCGTCGCTGCGCGCCACGATCTGCTGCCGCGCCGCTT
>NZ_JBXWRD010000093.1:0-6379 GCF_059612725.1 Ruegeria sp. YKSF070
TCCTTCGTCAGATCGCCGGCGCAGCCCTGTAGTTCTCTCCCTTCACGAGCAGCGCCCAAGCCCTGCGCGCTGTCTTGTTGGCGATGGCCACGGTCACGAGCCGCGTTGGCTCACGTTCAAGCAGGGATCTGACCCAGGCCCCGGTCCGGGTGTCCTTGATTGAAATCAAGGTACCGCATTTGCTTTCGGCAGTAAAAAGCACAATGGTGTTTGAGATCTATGAAGTAGACTTTGAAAAACCGTCCTTTTCCAAATTGGCGGTGAGTGGGTTTATCGCATACACATTGGTGCTACTGACTTACATCGCTGTTTTATCCCCTCTCGAAACATCGGAGTTTAAATTTCTGGCTCTGTATCAACTTTATGATTTAGCAGGGTTTTTAGCGGGCATTCTTTTTTCTTGGAGATTCCTTAGAAAGGAGCTTTTTAGCATACCAGTTGCTTTTGGTGTCGGAACGGCGTTGGGCTTTCTGGTCACATCGGCAGCGTGGTATGAGGGCAACCTAGAAGCCTTTTTTGAAGACATGATGTTCTTTCTGCCTGCTGGTGTACTCTGGGGAGGCATGTGTGGGTTGGTGTTCCTCGGCGTTCTGCGCGTCCTTCCAGGGTATCAGTCCATCAGAAAAGAGGACCGCGTTGGCACCAAAATTAAAGCTATTGGGCTTATCTTGATCTCATTGTTGGGTGTCTTCGCCTTGGCTCATTGGCGGAGCATTATTTATCATGTCTAGATGACATCCAAGTCGACTTTTCTTGTACACTCATTTTCGTAATTTTTGGTGAAAGACTACTTCGGGCTGAGGGTTTGTGAAAACTGGGCGACGCGATCTCTCTCGTCGAGTTCATTCCTGCAACTTGTCGTGGGTGACCTGATCTAACTGATCCGGTTTGATTGTTGGTGCATGACTGGTCGCGGGGCCATTGGCACGATGGTTTCGCTACTGTGGCGACGTGAGATCGCCAACGCAGCGAACGTCCCGCGACTCGGACATTGATGCCCGAAAACTCGCTGCGCTGTGAACGAACGTCAGCTTTTCTTCCCGCAACGCAGCTGATGGTCTCGTTGCTCGGGTGCTGCGCCTGCAAACATTAACGGTCGACTATGTCTCCTGTGGGCTCAGTGCTGTCGTTCCGGCCCACGCTGTCGTGCGGCCGCTTCCAACTGCCGAATGCCCGAGACCAAGGTCAGGTCGCTGCATTGGCTGAAGCATTTGCGTTTCGGGAACGGCCGGTTTCGGAGTGCGGTTCACACCCGATCCGCTGCGCTACAGCAAAGCCGCTTCGAGCCCAATGCAGACCTTGGCGTTTGACGCAGTCCTCGCCGTGATCAGGCGGGGTCCTTACTTTTCTGCACCTGGAACGGATGATTGTCCAGGCGTCCGGGCCGCTCCGTACACCTATATTGCATCCGCCCGCTTCGCGTTTATGAAGTCCTTGAGCCCCGCCTCATCGACAATGTCGATCCGTCCATAGGCGACATGAATCCAGCCTTCGGTCATAAAATGCTTCAGGACTCGGTTCACGACTTGCCGTTCCGCGTTCGCCATCTCCGCAAGCTGGGATTGAGTCACAAGAACCTCGGTCGTGGTTCTCCCACTGTGCCGGAAGGGCGCGACCCTCAGGAGTGTCGCCGCAATCCGGCGCTTCGTGTTCCGGATGAGCAGCGTCTCAATGACCTGGATGGCGACATCCATGCCGTATTCGCTGACAGACAAGAGCGCGCGTTGGTGAAGGGGCGATCGGCCCGCGAACTCCTGTGCGCTCGCAAGGGGAACGTGAAACAGGAACGAGGGTTCAACGACAGAGAAAGACAATCGCCTATCCGACCCTCGCATGAACGACCCATAGCCGAACCAGACTCCGCAGCGGAGCACATGTGCCACCGCCGTCTCGCCGGCGTCCGACGGCAGGTGGACCCCCACGCCGCCCATGACGACACCGTAGAGGCCGCCTTCGCTGTCGCCAGCATGAAACACGAACTCCCTGCCAGAGAACTGGATCAACCTCGCAACCTTCAGCAGGGCGCTTCGGACATCCTCGGGCTGGTTTGCAAGCCAACCTCGTTGAAGCACCCGACGCTCGGCTTCCGCGCGGTCAATGATGTCCGTCTCGTCTGTCCTAAAGGTTTTCATCCATGCCTCTCCTTCGGTCGCTGCACCGCGTTTCGTAAAAAATTGTCACAATTGCGATAATCTCGCCAACCACCACGTGGCATAATACGATTCTGCGGCAGCTGTGTGCATGAGCCCACGGCGCCCTGAACGTCAGGCCGGTATCGTGATGGGCGCAAGACGCCATGACCGAGGGCGGAAATGGGTCCGAACGTCATCCGTGCCCCGGCAGATTTCGAAGTGAGGAGGCTTCAGTATGGCACAGCTTGACCGGCGGAAATTCATTTGGACTGGCCTCATCGGTGCGACAGCGCTGACGCCAGCGGGGCGAGCCGCGGCGCTGACCGGATCCTTGCAGGATGTGGGAAGCCTCGCTGTGGCCGCGCCAAAAGCGACTATCTACACCGCTCGCGAGATCGTGACGCTCGACCCTGCGCGGCCCTCGGGCGAGGCGGTGGCGGTCGTGGGCGGGCGAATCCTCTGGGTAGGCTCCCTCGACGAGACGATCGCACTTCTCGGAGATCAGGCCTATGAGGTTGATACGACCTTCGGCGACCACGTAATCGTTCCGGGCTTCGTGGCCCAGCACGACCACCCGGTGCTCGCCGCGCTGACCATGTCATCCGAGATCCTATCGATCGAGGACTGGGTCCTTCCCACGGGGACCGTGCCAGCCGTTAAGGACAAGCAGGACTTCATTGACCGGTTGACCGCCTCCGTCGCGGCAGCGACCGATCCTGACGAGCCGGTCCTGACCTGGGGCTATCACCCGGCGTTCTATGGCCCCCTGACCCGAGCCGAACTCGACGCTATCAGCTCAACCCGGCCAATCCTCGTCTGGGGTCGCTCGTGTCATGAGTTCTTCCTCAACAGCGCCACGCTCGAGCGCGGCGAGCTGACCCGCGGAGCCTACGACGCCTTCCCGGCGTCAGCGAAGGAGCAGAGCAACTTCGAGGACGGGCACTTTTGGGAACAGGGCATGTTCGCGATCCTGCCCTATGTCGCGACGATGGTGGCCAGTCCCGAGAGGCTCCAGGCCGGCCTCGAACTCAGCAGGGACTACATGCACGCGAAGGGGATCACCTTCGGCAACGAGCCGGGTGGCATCCTCGCCAAACCCGTACAGGACGGAGTGAACGCAGTCTTCTCGAGCCCCGACATGCCGTTCCGCTGGTCCTTCATGCCTGACGGCAAAAGCATGGTGGGCATGTATGACGACGACGCCCAGGTCATCACCGAGACCGAAAAGCTCGCCTCTTGGTATGACGGTATGACAAGCATGACATCCAAGCAGGTCAAGCTCTTCGCCGACGGAGCGATCTATTCGCAGCTTATGCAGGTGCGCGATCCCTACCTCGATGGCCACACCGGCGAGTGGATGATGGACCGGGACGTCTTCGAGCGCGCCTTCCGCATCTACTGGGACGCGGGCTACCAGATCCACATCCACGTCAACGGCGACGAAGGGCTGAACCGCGTTCTCGACACGCTTGAGACGAACCTGCGGCGCAACCCGCGCTACGATCACCGAACGGTGCTCGTCCATTTCGCGGTGAGTGGCGCAGACCAGGTCGCCCGTATTAAAACGCTTGGAGCGATCGTCAGCGGAAATCCCTACTACGTCGCGGCGCTGGCCGATCAATACGGGAAGGTGGGCCTCGGCCCAGAGCGCGCCGATGAGATGGTACGTCTGGGCGACCTAAACCGGGCGAGCATTCCGTGGTCGCTCCACTCCGACATGCCGATGGCACCGGCCGATCCGTTGTTCCTCATGTGGTGCGCGGTGAACCGTCGCACGACCTCGGGCCGGGTTGCGGCACCGGACCAACGCGTGACCGTCGAGGAAGCGCTGCGTGGGGTCACCATCGAGGCTGCTTACTCGCTGAAGCTCGAGGATGAAATCGGGACGATCTCTCCAGGAAAGCGTGCAAACTTCACGATCCTCGACGCGAACCCTCTCTCGGTCGACGTGACTGAGATCCGAAACATCGGCGTCTGGGGTACGGTGATGGAAGGGCGCATGCTTGCCGCAGGCGGGGCGGAACGAAAGGCGTCGCTCGACCTGCCGGGAGGAAGTGATGCGGAACGGGAGTTCATGGAGGCTGCCCTGCATCACGCGTTGACGGTCGCCCATGGCCTTCATTGACAAGCGTCGGCAATGAGACGGAAATTGTTAAGTGGCAGCAAACAAGTTGGGATCAAGCATGTTCAAGAACATTTTTTCACAAGCCCTCCTGGCCAGCACGCTAATGACGGCTGGAACTGCATGGGCGCAGGAGATCGCCGACACGATCTACACTGGCGGGCCGATCCTGACGATTGACGATGCTGGAAGCATTGCCGAGGCTGTGGCCGTTCGGGATGGCCGTATCATCGCCGTGGGGACCGCGTCCGATGTCATGGCGCATCGCGGAGATGGAACCGAAGTTTTCCATCTGGGCGGACGCGCCATGCTCCCGGGCTTCGTGGACAGCCATGGCCATGTCGTCATGGGAGGGCTGCAGGCATTGTCGGCCAACCTGCTTGCGCCTCCGGACGGGCCGGTGACGGACATCCCCAGCCTGCAGGCGACCCTGTCCAAATGGGTCGAGGACAACCGTGAGATCGTGGACCAGGTGCAATTGATCGTCGGTTTCGGATACGACAATGCCCAACTCGCCGAGCTGCGCCATCCCACGCGTGATGAACTCGACGCGGTCTCGGCCGATATCCCGATCATGATCGTGCACCAGTCGGGCCATCTCGGCGTTGCCAACTCGAAGGCGCTCGAGATCGCCGGTGTGACAGCAGAGACCGAGGCACCTCCCGGCGGCGTGATCCGTCGAGACGGTAACGGGGAGCCAAATGGCGTCCTTGAGGAATACGCCTTTTTCACGGTGTTCGCGCCATTGATGGCCGGGCTTGGCGACCAGGCTCTCGAGGCCTTCGCCCGAGCCGGAGCAGATCTCTGGGTGAGCTATGGGTACACGACGGCTCAGGAAGGACGCGCGACACCTGAGGTTGTCGAGGTGGCCAGACGCGTTGCCGCCGAAGATGGCCTGCCGGTAGACGTAGTGATCTTTCCCGACGTTTTGGAGGCTGCGGACTACATCGCCGAAAACACCTCTCGGACTTATGTGGATGGCGTACGGGTCGGCGGCTGCAAGTTGACAATCGACGGTTCACCACAGGGCTTCACGGCTCTGCGTGACCGTCCCTACTATGATCCGGTCGGGGACTATCCATCGGGATACCTTGGCTATTCCGCCATCACGATGGAACAGACCCAGCAGGCCATCGATTTCTGTTACGAGAACGGCCTGCAGATCATCACCCATTCCAACGGAGAAGGTGCATCGGACATGCTGATTGCCGCGCTCGGCTCGGCGCAGGAGCGTCTTGGCGACCCAGGCAATCGACCCGTCCTGATTCACGGCCAGTTCCTTCGCGAGGACCAGGTCGACGCGCTGAACCGGCTCGGTGTCTTCCCGTCCCTGTTTCCCATGCATACGTTCTACTGGGGGGACTGGCACCGCGATCATACCGTGGGTCCGGTCAATGCCGAGAACATTTCGCCCACCGGCTGGGTCCGCCAGCGTGGCATGATGTTCGGCACGCATCACGACGCTCCGGTCGCTTTCCCCGATAGCATGCGGGTCCTCGCGGCAACGGTCACGCGCCGCACTCGCTCGGGCGACATACTCGGGCCACATCAGCGCGTTGACGTGATGACTGCGCTCCGGGCGATGACGATCTGGCCTGCTTGGCAGCACTTCGAAGAAGACGACAAAGGCAGCATCGAAGTCGGCAAGCTGGCGGATTTCGTCATCCTTTCCGACGATCCAACCGCCGTTGACCCTGAAACTCTGGCCGATCTCGAAGTCATGGTGACGATCAAGGAGGGAGAGATCGTCTATGAGGCAGAGCCGGGCGTGCGTGAGGGACGTATCGACCGTTCGTTTTTCCCTAGAGATCCAGGCATGGCGCACGAATTCCTGCATGCCATGTATGACGCGATTAGCGAGCATACCCACGAATTCTAGGAGCAATATGATGGTCGTCGGGCCGGATGCGGTCTGGCGGGTGCTGTCAAAGCAAACTGGCTTGAGGCGGGGAGGGCGGTTTTGTAGCGTCCGGTCATAACCAATTGTTCGTCATTTCGCTAATTCAAGACCCGCCTAGGCTCCAGACTCATTGATTTTCAGAGCCAGAAGATGACTGCGGCGGCGAGTGCGATGGCTGATAGGAATACCTTCGGACATCTGTCGTAGCGGGTTGCGACGCGTCGC
>NZ_JBXWRD010000094.1:0-6219 GCF_059612725.1 Ruegeria sp. YKSF070
GGCGATGGCGAGTGGCAAGCCCGCAAGCATGGCGTTCAGGGGCACCGCCAATGGCGCAAAGTCCATCTGGCCATAGATACTACTACCTCTGACATACGCGCCGTCGAGTTCACCCCCAGCCGAGACGGCGACAGCCCGGTGCTGCCAGAACTGCTCGACCAGATCCCGAAGGATGAAGAGATCAAAACCGTGACCGCAGACGGCGCTTACGACACACGCCGCTGCCACACCGCCATCATCGGGCGTGACGCTGTCCCGATCATTCCGGTCCGCAAGAACGGTCGGCCGTGGAAGGAAGATTGCCCAGCTGCGCGGGTTCGTAACGAAACCTTGCGCGCCACCCGGCACTACGGCCGGGCCTTCTGGAAGCGCTGGACAGGATACCACGCTCGAAGTCGGGTCGAGGCGAAAATGCTTTGCCTCAAGGCATTCGGCGAGCGCATCGCAGCCAGAGACCCCGACCGCCAAGCCGCCGAAATCCACATCCGCATCGCTCTCATGAACCGCTTCAACGCACTCGGCACCGCCGAGATCGTTCGTGTGGAATGACATCAATGGGGAAAGGGGAAGTCACGCTTCAGGCGGGAGTTCTGCAACAATGCCATTCCAGTGCCAAAATCGGGGTGACATCTGAGAAGAATGGTGCCGCTGAAGGGACTCGAACCCCCGACCCCATCATTACGAATGACGTGCTCTACCAGCTGAGCTACAGCGGCACTCTTCTCCTTGTGCGGGCCGAACGTTGGCCACCACCATCAACACCGCGCCGCATCAAAGCGGCTTGAACTGCCCGGATTCTCGGGCAATCCGGCCGAAGGAAAGGCGCACATCCTGACGCTCCGACTTTGCGCTCGCCGTTTAAACGCAACGGCCAGACCACGCAAGGCCAAATCTGAGAACCGCGGCCGCGTGTGTGGGGCCAACGAGGCCGCGCAAAGGATGGACAGACGCGCGCGCCCGCTGCTGGTTGAAGCCGGCACAACGGGATCGGACCATGCGGATCAGACTGGCTTGTATCAGTGATATCGACACCCTGATGGCGATCCGGGGCGCGGTGAGTGAAAACCAGCTTTCGGATCCGGCGCGCGTCCCGCGTTCGGACTATCTGGACTTTCACCGGAACTCGACCCTCTGGATGTGTGAAACCGGCGGGCAGGTGGCCGGTTTTTCCGCCTGCGATCCACACAATGGGAACATCTGGGCGCTGTTCGTGGCCCCGGGCCGCGAAGGGGGCGGCTTTGGCCGCGCGCTCCTGGCGCGGGCCTGTGCCGATCTGCGGCGCGCAGGCTGGAGCAAGGCGTGGCTTGCGATCGGGGCAGGGACGCGGGCCGAGCGGTTCTATCGCCGCGATGGTTGGCGGGTCTATTGCGAGATGTCGGACGGAGACCTGTTCCATTGGCGCGGTCTGAGGTGACGGGCAGGCAAGCGCGGGGGAAAATCTGCGATATCGGTTCACATCTGGCGATTTCGCCAACCGGTTCACCCCTGCGGGTTGACAAGTCCAAAGTCCGGGTGGAACCCTTGATCCATCGGGACCCGCGCCCCGCGCGCCCTGACGGGTTGCAGCCCGCCCCCGCGCTTCGTATGGGCGATGGTCGGCGGAGGCAGTTCCGGATCTATCTCACGGGCGTTTCTGCCCGCTTATAATAACTAACGGGAGTTACAGCATGAATCGCAACAGCAAGCTTGGTCTTGGCGCATTGGTCACGGCGGCCTTCATGGCGCCCGCGGCGATGGCCGAAGAGTTCATCACCATCGGTACCGGCGGTGTGACCGGCGTCTATTACCCGACCGGCGGTGCCATCTGCCGTCTGGTGAACAAGGGGCGCAAGGAACATGGCGTGCGCTGCTCGGTCGAATCCACCGGCGGTTCGGTCTACAATATCAACACCATCCGAGAGGGCGAGCTGGAATTCGGTGTGGCGCAGTCGGACTGGCAGTACCACGCCTATAACGGCACCTCGAAATTCGAAGAGGCGGGCAAGTTCGAAGGCCTGCGCGCGGTCTTCTCGATCCATCCCGAACCCTTTACCGTGGTTGCCCGCGCCGATTCCGGCATCAAGAGCTTTGACGATCTCAAGGGCAAGCGGGTGAATATCGGCAACCCCGGTTCGGGTCAGCGCGGCACCATGGATGTGGTGCTCGAGGCCAAGGGCTGGACCACCGGCGATTTCGCCCTGGCCAGCGAGCTGAAGGCGGCGGAACAGTCGGCGGCGCTCTGCGACAACCAGCTCGACGCGATGATCTATACCGTCGGCCACCCGTCGGGCTCGATCCAGGAGGCCACGACCGCCTGTGACTCCGTGCTGGTGAGCGTCGATGGTGACGCCATCGACAAGCTGATCGCCGACAACAGCTTTTATCGCAAGGCCACCATTCCCGGCGGCATGTATCGCGGCAATGACGGTGACACCACCACCTTTGGTGTGGGTGCTACCCTGGTGACCTCGGCCGATGTGTCCGAGGACGCGGTTTATGCGCTGGTGCAGGCGGTGTTCGACAATTTCGAAGACTTCAAGAAGCTGCACCCGGCCTTTGCCAACCTCAAGGAAGAGGAAATGATCAAGGACGGTCTGTCGGCGCCCCTGCATGCGGGTGCCGAGAAGTATTACCGCGAGCGCGGCTGGATCAACTGATCTAAGACGCGTTGATTTTGGGCGGGGCGCAGTTGCGCGCCCCGCTCCTTCCCGGCGGGGGCCGGGCAATGGATAAATGACGCCACCAGCCAAAGCAGCACGGCGTGACAGGGAGAGATTTTCATGACCTCTGAGAGTCAGGGTAATCGGCCGCTATCCGAAGAAGAGCTTCAGGATCTTGTTGCCTCTTCCGATGCGGGTGCGCGCGACCCGGCGGGCAGCATCGGGCTGTTTCTGGCCATCGTCGCGGTGATCTGGTCGGTGTTCCAGCTGATCCTGGCCTCGCCGATGTCGAACATGATCTTGCCCGGCAGCATCGTGAACAACTCGCGTCAGGTGCACCTGGCCTTTGCCCTGTTTCTGGCCTTTGCCGCCTATCCGGCGCTGAAATCCAGCCCGCGCGACCGCATTCCCGCGCAGGACTGGGTGATGGCGGTGCTGGGGGCGGGTATCGCACTGTATGGCTATATCTTCTATGACAAGCTGGTGAATTCGGGCGGTTTGGCCGACGATACCGACAAGTGGATCGCGCTGGTCGGTCTGATCCTGCTATTCGAGGCCGCGCGCCGCGCGCTGGGGCCGGCCATGGCGATCATCGCCACGATTTTCCTGGCCTATGTGTTCTGGGGCGCCTCGGAATGGGTGCCCGAGGTGATCCGCTGGAAGGGCGCCAGCCTGAAAAAGGCGATGAGCCATATGTGGATCACCTCCGAGGGCGTGTTCGGCATCGCGCTGGGGGTCTCGACCAAATTCGTGTTTCTCTTCGTGCTGTTCGGCGCGCTTTTGGACAAGGCGGGCGCGGGCAACTATTTCATCAAGATGGCGTTTGGCGCGCTGGGTCACCTGCGCGGCGGCCCGGCGAAGGCCGCTGTTGTCGGCTCGGCCGCGACCGGCCTGATCTCGGGGTCTTCCATCGCCAACGTGGTCACCACCGGCACCTTTACCATCCCGCTGATGAAGCGGGTGGGCTTTACCAGCGAACAGGCCGGCTCGGTCGAGGTGGCCAGCTCGGTCAACGGCCAGATCATGCCGCCGGTGATGGGGGCCGCGGCCTTTCTGATGGTGGAATATGTGGGCATCTCATATGTCGAGGTGATCACCCATGCCTTCCTGCCTGCCGCGATCAGCTATATCGCGCTGATCTATATCGTGCATCTGGAGGCGGTGAAGCGGAACATGCCGACGCTGGGGAACCGCGAGGTGCATCTGATCCGCACCGTGGCCGGCATGCTCAGCTTCTTCTTGATCTTTGCCGGGCTGTGTTATGCGACCCAGTTTCCGGCGCAGGCGATTGCCGCCTGGGCGCCCAGCTCGGCCGGGCTGATCATGGGGCTGATCGTGACCGCAATCTACATCGTGCTTGTGTGGTTCGCCGCGCAGGTGCCCGATCTGGAACCCGACGATCCCAATGCCGAGGTTGTCGAACTGCCCGATATCGCCCAGATCTACAAGGCGGGTTTGCATTACCTGCTGCCCATCGTAGTGCTGGTCTATTTCCTGATGATCGAGCAGAAATCGCCGGGCCTGTCCGCCTTTTGGGCGACCGCGCTGCTGTTCGTGATCCTGCTGACGCAAAAGCCGCTGAAATCGCTGTTTAGGGGCGAATCCGAGATGGCGAGCAGCTTCATGTCCGGCGTCGCCGACCTGTGGCAGGGGCTGATCGACGGCGCCCGCAACATGATCGGCATCGCGCTGGCGACCGGCACGGCGGGCGTGATCGTGGGCACCGTGACCTTGACAGGGGTGGGCCAGGTGATGGCCGATCTGGTCGAGTTCCTGTCGGGCGGCAACCTGGTGCTGATGCTGGTGATGGTGGGGCTGTTGAGCCTGGTTCTGGGCATGGGCCTGCCGACCACCGCCAACTATATCGTGGTCAGTTCGCTGATGGCCGGTGTGGTGGTTCAGCTGGGCGCACAATCGGGGCTGATCGTGCCGCTGATTGCGGTGCATCTCTTCGTGTTCTACTTCGGCATCATGGCGGATGTGACGCCACCCGTGGGGCTGGCCAGTTTCGCCGCCGCCGCGGTGTCGGGGGGCGATGCGATCAAGACCGGTTTCACCGCCTTCTTCTACAGCTTGCGCACAGTGGCGCTGCCGTTTGTGTTCATCTTCAACACCGACATGTTGCTGATCGACGTGGGCTGGGTGGGCGGTATCCTGGTGGCCATATCTGCAACCATCGCGGTGCTGGTCTTTACCGCCGGCACCATGGGCTTTTTCCTGACCCGCAACCGCATCTATGAAAGCGTGGCGCTGATCCTGGTGGCCTTTGTTCTGTTCCGGCCCGATTATGTGATGAACCGGATCGCGCCGCCGTTCGAGCTGTTCGAACCCGCGCGCCTGGAGCAGGCGGTCGGCGACGCGGCGCCCGGCGACGTGTTGCGCGTCATCGTGTCGGGGCCTGATTTCGACAGTGGCGAGATGAAGGACCTGAGCCTGGAGCTGACCGTGGGCGACGAGGCCGACGGCGCCGCGCGAGTCGAGGCGATGGGTTTCCTGCCGTTCGAGGAAGACGGGCTGATCAAGCTCGAAGAGCCGCTGTTTGGCACGCCGATCGCCGAGTCGATGCAGGATTTCGATTTCTACGGCGACGAGGCGGTGCGCATCGTCACCGTCAAGGCCCCGGCCAACCAGCCGCCCAAGGAGCTGGTGTTCATCCCGGCGCTGCTGCTGCTTGGTCTTGTCGCCTTTCTCCAACGCGGCCGCGCCGCCAGACAGGGAGTCCCCGCATGAGCAGCTCAGTTCTTTGTGCCGTCGATATCAGCAACCCCGACAGTGACGCCCCGATCCTGAAACAGGCCGCGCGCCTGGCCGATCTGGATGGGGCGCGGCTGGACGTGGTGACCGTGCTGCCCGATTTCGGTGAAACCTGGGTCTCGGGTTTCTTCGAGGCGGGCCATCACGATAACGCGGTCAAGGCCGCCCATGACACGCTGGTGCAGCTGTGTACTCAGACATTGGGGGCCGAGCGCAATGCCGATATCCGCCATGTCGTGGCCACCGGCACCGCCTACAAGGAGATCCTGAGAACTGCTGAAAGCGCGGGCAGCGATCTGATCGTGGTGGGGGCGCACAAGCCCGATCTGGCCGATTACCTGCTGGGCCCCAATGCCGCCCGCGTGGTGCGCCATGCGCCGGTCTCGGTCTATGTGGTGCGCGCGGGTTGACCCCGCCCGCCGCATCTGGATTTTTCAACCATCCGTGGTACCTTTGGCTGCCGGCGCTATTTCGCCGGCAGTTTCTTTGAAGGGTAATTTGACATGACGGATATTCGCGCGGATCTGGGCGAGGCGCCGATCTCGGCCAATGAGGACCAGATTATCGCCGACATCATTCAGGCAAATCTCAAGATGATGGAGGTCGAGGAGAACGGTTTCAAATGGCGGGCCCAGCATCCCAAGGGGCATGGTGCCATTCCGGCCCGGTTCATCGTCGGCCCTGACGTGCCGCAAGCCTTTCGCGCGGGGCTGTTTGCGCAACCCGGTGAGTATGCGGCGCTGATCCGGTTTTCCAACGGTACCGAACGGCGCGACGATCCCAAGGGTGGCGATGCCCATGGCATGGCGATCAAGCTTTTCGGCGT
>NZ_JBXWRD010000095.1:0-5452 GCF_059612725.1 Ruegeria sp. YKSF070
GATCATGGCGCGCTATGCGTTGGGGCCAGACGCACGCACCGCCTCTCCTGCGCAGCTGCGGTCCTTTACCCAAGCGTTTCAGGGTTACATCTCGCGCAAATATGGCAAACGGTTCCGCGAGTTCATCGGCGGTGAGGTGACCGTCAAGACCGCGCGCAAGATCAAGGCAGGTTACGAGGTCAAGACCTCGGTCAAGCTGCAAGGTCAGGCCCCGTTTGACGTGACCTTTCTGGTTTCGGACAAATCCGGCAAGGACAAGTTCTTCAACATGTTCATCGAAGGGGTGAACCTGTTGTTGACCGAGCGCACCGAGATCGGCTCGATGCTGGATCGACGCAAGGGCGACCTGAACGCGCTGATCCGCGATCTGGCCAGCGCGGGGTAACCCCGCGCCCGGCCCGGACCGGTCAGTTCCCGAACAGATCCCGCAGCAACTGATCAACCGCTTGGCCGAACCCACCCTTGGGTTCTTGTGGTTTGGATTGGGCAATCGGTTTGGGCTGGCGTGGCGCCTGCAACGGCAACGGATTCACAGGGGTGCCCTCGTGTACACGGATCATGGTCTCGTGCCAGATCTCGGCGGGCAATCCGCCACCGGTCACCCCCTTGAGCGGCGTGTTGTCGTCGTATCCCATCCAAACACCAGCCACATAGTCGGCAGTGAAACCGATGAACCAGGCGTCGCGCGCAGCCTGAGTGGTGCCGGTCTTGCCCGCTGCGGGGCGCCCCGGCAACGCGGCGCGACGGCCCGAGCCTTCGGAGATCACCTTTTCCATCATCCAGATCAGCTGCGCGGCGGCGTCCTTGTTGATCACCCGTTCGCCGATGCCGGTTCCCGTCGCCATCAACACCTCGTTCTCGCCCTGCAGCCGCAGTTCGGTCAGACCGTAAGGTTCGACCGAAGAACCGCCGTTCAGGATACCGGCATAGGCGCCGGTCATCTCGATCAGCGAGCTTTCCGAGGCGCCCAGTGCCAGCGCCGGACCCGCAGCCAGATCGCTTTCTATACCGAAATCGCTGGCCACCTTGCGCACATTGTCCAGCCCCATCGCCTCGGCCACCTTGACCGCGGGCACGTTCAGCGAGTCCTTCAGCGCATCGGCCAGCGTGACTCGGCCATAATGCTTGTTGGTATAGTTCTTGGGGCACCATTGCCCCGATCCCGGAATGTTGATGCAATAGGGTTCGTCCACAACGGTATCGAGCGGTGAATGCCCAAGTTCCAGCGCCGTCGCATAGACGAACGGCTTGAACGAAGAACCGGTCTGCCGTGCAGCCTGGGTGGCGCGGTTGAACGCGCCCGTTACCCTTGTATCGCGCCCACCGACCATGGCGCGCACCGCGCCATCGGCGGACATCACCACGATTGCGGCCTGCGCCTTGGACCCGTCGCGCACCTTTTCCTGAAACACAAAGCGCATCGCCTCTTCGGCCGAGGTCTGGATACGTTGATCAAGCGTGGTGCGGATGATCACGTCTTCGGTTGTTTTGCCGCCGAAATAGTCGGGCAGCTCGCTCATCACCCAGTCGGCGAAATAGCCCCCCGCCTGGGCAGCGGCGGCCTCGGACAATCGAGCGGGGTTGTTGCGGGCGTCATCGGCCTGAGCCGCGGTCAGGTATCCCTGCTCTTCCATAAGCGCCACCACGACGCGCGCGCGCTCCTGCGAACGCGTCAGGCTGTTGGTGGGCGCATAGCGGGTCGGCGCAACAAGAAGCCCGGCCAGCATCGCCGCTTCGGCCGGGTCCACCTGCGCTGAGGATTTGCCAAAATAGCGCTGGCTGGCGGCCTCAAAACCACGCGCACCAGCACCCAGGAAGGCACGGTTCAGATAGATGTTGAGGATCTCGTCCTTGCTGTACTTGGCCTCCATCGCGAGGGCATAGACCGCCTCCTTGGCCTTGCGCCACAGCGAACCGCGACGGCAGTCGGATTCGTACTCCGCTTCGGATTTCCATTCGTCGGGATCAAACGGTACCCCCAGGCATAGAAGTTTCGCGGTCTGCTGGGTGATGGTCGAGCCGCCGTGGCCTGACAGCGGTCCGCGCCCCTCGCGCAGGTTGATGCGCACGGCGCTGGCCACCCCGCGGGGGCTGATGCCGAAGTGGTAGTAGAACCGCTTGTCCTCGGTCGCGACGACCGCGTTCTTGAGATGTGGCGAAACGGTATCAGTGGTGATCACCCCGCCGAACTGATCGCCGCGCCAGGCAAAGACATCTCCCTCGCGGTCGAGAAGTGTGACCGACCCGCGCGCGCGCCCGTCCAGCAATGCGGTCACGTCAGGCAGGGTCGAATAGACCAACGCCACGGCCAGACCGATCAGCAGCATCACGATCATCCCGATCCGCCAGGCAAAACCCCAGATCAGGCCGAAGATCCAGCCAAAGAACCGCCCGATCCAGCCCAGCGGGCCGCTGCGACCGGGGCGTTTAGGAGGTGGCGCCTTGCGCTTGGGCGCGGGCTTTCTCTTGGGCCCGGTCTTGGCGGCCGGTTTGCCCTTAGTCTGGTATCGCTTGTCCGCGACAAGCTGCGATTTGCGACGCTTGGAATCCGTCATGCCATTCTGCCCGGTCTTTGCCTGTGCCGCACCATAGCGCGGGCGAGCATGGCTGTTGAGGTGTGTTTTTCCCGATCTTCCCCTTTAATCAACGATTATTTTTTGTGCATTCGTGCGCTGATGTGCAAAAAATGTGCAACTTTCCACGATTCCGACCCCAATTTCGCCGAGATTTCGTTCCGAAAACACTTCTGACGCTGTCTTTCTGCAAGTGCAAACACGCCGGATGCGCCGGCTGAACGAAGGGGAAAGACGTGAAACTGATCATTGCAACGATCAAACCGTTCAAGCTGGACGAGGTGCGCGAAGCGCTGACCGAGGCCGGCATACGCGGCATGATGGTCACCGAGATCAAGGGCTTCGGCACCCAGTCGGGCCATACCGAGATTTATCGCGGCGCGGAATACACCGTGAACTTCGTGCCCAAGATCAAGCTGGAACTGGTCGTCGCCGACCAGATGGCCGAGCAGATCGCCGAAACCATCGCCCGCACCGCCCGCACCGGCAAGATCGGTGACGGCAAGATTTTCGTCCTCGACGTCGAGCAGGCCCTGCGCGTGCGCACCGGGGAAACCGACGACGACGCGCTGTAAGCCGACCGTCAGAACCATCCAGGGGAACCAAAGCCATGACGCTTTTCAAGACACTACTTCCGGCGGCAGCGGTGATCGCGCTGCCCACGCTGGGCCTGGCCCAGGAGGCCGCGGCGGACACGACACCGCCGAACGAGGAAATCGGTTATATCTTCACCACTTTCATGTTCCTGGTCTCGGGCTTTCTGGTCATGTGGATGGCCGCGGGCTTTACCATGCTCGAGGCCGGGCTGGTCCGGCAAAAGAACGTGACCATGCAGCTGACCAAGAATATCGCGCTGTTTTCGCTGGCGGCGCTGATGTATTACCTGATCGGCTATAACCTGATGTATCCGGGCGACGGCTGGTCGATCGACGGTGTTCTGGGCGCCTTCTCGCCCGCCGCGATGGAACCGGTGGGCCTGGCCGATACCGAGACCGACCTGACCTATGCCTCGGTCGGTTCCGATTTCTACTTTCAGCTGATGTTCTGTGCCACCACCGCCTCGATCGTGTCGGGCACGCTGGCCGAGCGGATCAAGCTGTGGCCCTTCCTGGTCTTCGTGCTGGTTCTGACCGGGCTGATCTATCCGATCCAGGCTTCGTGGAAATGGGGCGGCGGTTTCCTTGACGGTGCGGGCTTTCTCGACTTTGCCGGCTCGACCGTGGTGCATTCGGTCGGTGGCTGGGCGGCGCTTGCCGGTGCTCTGATCCTGGGTCCGCGTCTGGGCAAGTACAAGGACGGTCGCGTGATCCCCTTCATGGGTTCGAACCTGCCGCTGGCCACGCTGGGCACGTTCATCCTGTGGCTCGGCTGGTTTGGCTTCAACGGCGGCTCGCAGCTGTACATGGATACCGCCGGGAACGTCGCCGATATCAGCCGCATCTTTGCCAACACCAACACCGCCGCTGCCGGTGGGGCCATTGCGGCGCTGCTGCTGACGCAACTGCTCTACAAGAAGGTCGACCTGACCATGGTGCTGAACGGCGCACTTGCCGGTCTGGTGTCGATCACCGCCGAACCGCTGACCCCAGGACTGGGCTCGGCCACGCTGATCGGTGCCGTGGGTGGCGTGATCGTGGTCTTTGCCGTGCCCTTCCTTGACCGGCTCAAAATCGACGATGTGGTCGGCGCCATTCCGGTGCACCTGATGGCCGGTATCTGGGGCACGCTCGCGGTCTGCCTGACCAATGGCGACGCAAGCCTGGGCACCCAGCTTTATGCCATCATCGTGGTCGGTGTGTTCACCTTTGTCGTATCGGGTGTGGTCTGGTTCATCCTCAAAGCGGTCATGGGCATCCGTGTCAGCGAAGAGGAAGAGATCAACGGGCTCGACATGGCCGAACTGGGCATGGAGGCCTATCCCGAATTCTCGAAAAGCTGACCTTCCTTCCTCACCATTGGTGAGACCTTGCCCGGGCCATCGTGCCCGGGTCTTTTTTGCGCCCGACACTTGACAAATAAATTACGGATATTCTTTATCCGTTTTTATGAAACACACCGAAGGACTGGAATGGGCGGCGCATGCCTGTAGCCTGCTGGCCGCCCTGCCACCCAATACATCCCTACCCGCGCGGTTGCTGGCCGAATTCTTCGACCTGCCCGAGCCCTATCTGGCCAAGCAGATGCAGAAACTCTCGGCGGCGGGCATTGTCGAAACCCGCCGCGGGCCGCGCGGCGGCTATGCCTTGGCCCGCGCCTCGGCCGACATCACGCTGTTGCAGATGGTGCAGGCCATCGACGGCGAGACGCGGCATTTCACCTGTACAGAACTGCGCCGCTGCGGGCCCAGCGGGGTCGAGGATTCGCAATACCTGCGCCCCTGCGGCATCGCCCGATCCATGTGGCGGGCCGAGGCGGCGTGGCGGCGCGAACTGGCCGCTGTGACGCTGGCCGATATCCTGAAGATGGGGATGCAGGACACCCCACCGGAACAGGCCGCCAAGGCGCTGGCCTGGTTCCAAGACAAACTTTCGCAAGACACGACCGCCAAGGAGTAGGCGCCATGATCGCCCGCAAGATTCACCGCTGGAACGGGGCGCTTTTCGCCGCTTTCCTGCTGCTGCATTTCATCACCCACCTGTCCGGGCTATGGGGGGTAGACGCCTATAACGCCACCCAGGACGCGTTGCGCCTGATCTATCGCAACCCGGTGGTCGAACCGCTGGTTCTGGCCTCGGCGCTGGTGCAGATGGGACTGGGCCTGAAGCTGCTGATCGCCCGTGTCCGGCGCGGACTGCGCGAGCCATGGGCACGGGCACAGGTCATTTCGGGCGGGATGGTGCTGTTTTTCATGACCGAGCACCTGATCGCGCTGGTATTGG
>NZ_JBXWRD010000096.1:0-5099 GCF_059612725.1 Ruegeria sp. YKSF070
CCCCGCCCGGTACCTGGCCAAGCGTTTCGACTGTCGGGTCGAGGGCATCGACATCACCGCCCCCTTCATCGAAGCTGCCAACAAGCTGAGCGCACTGGTCGGGATGCAGGACGCCGTGAGATGCCAACATGGCGATGGTCAGAACCTCCCTTACAAGGACGAGACCTTCGATGGCGGATACAGCCAGCACGTCCTGATGAACGTGCCGGACCGGACCGTCTTTTTCGCCGAGGCCTTTCGGGTCCTGAAGCCAGGAGCCTTCTTTGCACTTACCGAACACGGGCTGGGCGAAGTGGGCGAACCGCACCATCCGGTGCCTTGGTCCGAAGACGGTCGCGGGGCCCATTTAATGCGCCCGTCGGACACGGTGGATGCCCTACGCAAAACCGGTTTCGTGAATATCGACGTCACGGATACCGGCGATAAATACCTGCAAGGGTACAAGGCCGCCATGGCGCTCGCGGCCAAGGGTGAAGCGCCGGTTTTCGGTACGCATATTCTTTTGGGAGAACTTGCGCCGCAGATCGTGAAGAACGCCGCGCGGAATATCGAGGAGCGAAGAACCCAACCGGTTCAGATCATTTGCCGCAAGCCCGAATAGGCTCGAGACGAGTTCGCATGCACGCAAACCGGCCGTCATTTCGGCCGGTGTAGGTGGAGGGTCCAGTTGGGCCTCTCCACTCGAAGAGGCCCTGTTCTCGGATTCGGGTTCCGGAACCGAGTATCCGAGGCGGGTAAAGACGGGCGTGTCAGCAGCGGCAAAAACAGTCAGTCGCCCGTCTGGACCCAGTACGAAACGGTCAAAACACGCCCGTTTACTCCAGTTGCTTGGCGTTGCACTCGCGCGCCATTTCGATGGCCTTGTAGGTACCCTTGAGGTTCACGGCAAAGGTATAGGCCTTTTCCGGAAACACGATCATCTCGTATTCCTTGGCCACGGCGTCGACCACCGACGGGTCGTCCGTCAGCACATAGCCGCCCGAATATCCCTTGGTGATGTTACCCCGCATGCCGGTCGCCTCACCGATAAAGATCTTTTCGCCGAGCAGGATCGCGACGGCTTCCTTTTCTCCCTTCTTGATGCCGGTATCGGCCTTCGTGAACACACCGATATAGGCGACGCCCCGGTCCTTGGTCAGGCCCATCTGCACCACGTTCTCGGCGGCGTCCACGGTTTCGATCAGGCAGGATTTCTTGGTCGTGTCGACAAAGACGTTCCACCCCTCGACACTTCCATAGGGTTGAAATTCGTCGGCAAGAACGGCCGTGGCGGCAAGAGTGATGCCGCCGAGGGCGAGGGCAGTTGCGGATGTCGTTCGCATCATATTCTCCTTTGAGAACAGAAATTTAAATCACTCCGACGCAACGCGCCCCGGTGTGCGATTCAGAGTAGGGCGTCGGAGCCTGCCCCGCAAGCGCCGGATCGTTTCTCACCTGCGCTCAGCCCTCGGTTCAGGCCGCGCCCCCTTTGATCGGGGCCGATCGAAGTCATGAATTTGATCTATGTCATGCCGGAACTCGAATGTGTGATGTATTCGTGATGTAGAATGTGAATTCTGCAAGGGGGGAAACCCATGACACTCAACTGGAAAATCGGCGGGCTGCTTCTGGGGCTGGTCTTCTTTGCCGCCGTACTGCTGGTCAAGCCCATCGGGGTCTCGACCCAGTTTGTCATTCTCGACGGGATCGTTGCCGACGCGGTGATGCCGGACCTCGTGACCAAGACCGAAGAGGGCTATACCTCAACCAATGCCTATCTGGCCAAATCGGGCGGCAAATATGCCAAGTCGGTGGCAAATCCGCTTAACTATTCCTTTGTCTTCGTGCTGGCGATGATGCTGGGCGGGTTCCTGTCGGTGATGGCGCGCGGCGGACTGGATCGGGCCGAGCGGGCAATCCCCGCGCTCTGGCGCGCCAATTTCGGCGACAGCACGGTCAAGCGCTATGCGGTGGCCTTTCTGGGCGGTTTCATCGTGCTCTATGGCGCGCGTCTGGCCGGGGGGTGCACCTCGGGCCACATGATGTCTGGCATGATGCAGACGGCGCTCAGCGGTTACATCTTTGCCGCCGGGGCCTTTGCCGCCGCCATTCCCGTTTCCATCCTGATGTTTCGCAAGGAGGTCTGAGCTATGACGTCGATCATTCTCGCAATCGTGATCGGGGCGGCCTTTGGCGCCGCGCTGGACCGGGTCGGCGCCGCCAACCCGAACGTGATCAACCGCATGCTGAACCTGACCGATTTGCGTCTGGCCAAGGCGATCCTGCTGGCGATCGGCACCGGTTCGGCGCTGATGTTCGGCGGCCAGATGCTGGGCCTGGTCGATGTGGGCCATATGTCGGTCAAGACGGCCTATGTCGGTGTTTTTCTGGGGGGGCTGATGCTGGGCGCGGGCTGGGCTGCGGCGGGCTATTGCCCCGGCACCGGCGTTGTCGCGGCGGCTTCGGGGCGCAAGGACGCGCTGTTCTTCATTGCCGGCGGTCTGCTGGGCGCCGCCGCCTATATGGTGACCTATCCGGCTTGGAAGGCCAGCGGCCTGCTTGACAAGATCGCCGGGGGCGCGGTGACGCTGGGAACCGTACCGGGGGCGAAATACGAGGGCATGACGGCGCTGCCGGGCGACATTCTGGGTCTGGTGCTGGGGCTGGGCTTTGTGGCGCTGGCGTTTGCCCTGCCGGATCGGCTGATGGGGGCGGGCGTGCTGCGCACGGCTCCGGCAGAATAGGCGCGATTTCATATCCCGGTGCATGGCTCTCGCGCAAATTCCCTGGCCATGCATCCGCGGCCCGGCGTTCGTGTTCCCGCCGGGCCGCATTTCGTTTGTCCTCACAATTGCTTCGCCCCTACTTTCGCACCATTGAATTGGCCGCGTCGCACGCCATACTGAGCAGGTGGAGGCATGCATGGAACGATTTGACAACGCGCCTGAGATTGCGCTGGCCTGGCACCGCCAAGGGCTGGGCGCGGCGCTGGCCACGGTGGTGGAAACTTGGGGCAGCGCCCCGCGCCGGGTGGGCGCGCAACTGGCGATCGGCGGCGATGGCCGGATCGAGGGCTCGGTTTCGGGCGGCTGTGTCGAGGGCGCGGTGATCGTCGAGGCGCTGGAGGCGCTGGAGGAGGGGCAGGCGCGCCTGCTGGAATTCGGGGTCAGCGACGAGGATGCCTTTGCCGTGGGTCTGGCCTGTGGCGGCACCATCCGCGTGCTGGTCGAGCCGGTGGGCCAGGTCCTGCCCGAGGTGATGCTGGCCGAGCTGGTCGCCGCCCGCGCCTCCCGTCAGGCGCTGGCCTATGTGGTCGATACCGCGCGCGGCACCAGGGCGCTGGTGCGCGATGCCTATCCCGAACGGATGCGGATGGACCGGTCCGGCTTCGAAGAGGATGGGCGCACCTTTGTCGCCGTGCACAACCCGCCCCTGCGGCTGATCGTCGTGGGCGCGGTGCATATCGCCCAGGCGCTGGTGCCGATGGCGCGTATCGCGGGCTATGATCCGGTGGTGATCGACCCGCGCGAGGCCTTTGCCAGCGACGCGCGCTTTCCGGGCGAGACCATCCTGCATGACTGGCCCGACGAGGCGGTGGCAAAGCTGGGTCTTGATGCGCGGACCGCGCTGGTGCTGTTGACCCATGACCCCAAGCTGGACGATCCCGCGCTCGAGGCCGCCTTGGCGGCGGATGTGTTCTATATCGGCGCGCTGGGTTCATCCCGGACCCATGCGAAACGGGTTGCCCGGATGCAGGAGGCCGGGTTTACGGATGCACAGATCGGGCGCATTCACGGGCCCGTCGGCCTCGATATCGGGGCGGCAGGCCCGGCCGAGATCGCGGTGGCGATCCTGGCACAGATGACGGCTGTGCTGCGGGGCCGGGCATGAGGTTCGGCCCCGTCCCGGTTGCCGGGGCCGACGGCGCGATCCTGGCCCATTCGGTGCAGGCGGGGCCGAAGAAGCTGCGCAAGGGGCTGCGGCTGGAACCCGGGCATCTGGAACAACTGGCTCAGGCGGGCATCGCCGAGGTGATCGTGGCGCGGCTTGAAGCCGGCGATTGTCACGAGGATGCCGCCGCCCGGCAACTGGCCGCCGCGCTGGCGCCGGATCCGGGCGCCGCCGGGCTGCGGGTGAGCGCGCCCTTTACCGGTCGCGTCAACCTGCTGGCCGAGGGGCCGGGGGTGGTTTGCCTCGACGTGGCCGCGATCGAGCGCTTCAACCTGGTGCATCCGATGATCACCGTGGCCACGGTGCCGCAGCATCAGCAGATGGGGCCGGGCGGCATGGTGGCCACGATCAAGGTGATCTCCTATGCGGTGCCTCAGGCCGATGTGACCCGCGCGGTAGAGGCCGCGCGGGGTGCGATCCGCCTGGCCTCGCCGGTACTGCGCAGCGCGGGGCTGGTGGTCACCGAGATCCCGGGCGGCCCGCCCAATGACAAGGGCATCGCCGCGATCCGGGGCCGGGTCGAGGCGCTGGGCCTGACACTCGACGACCTGCGGCTGGTGCCCCATCGCGGTGGCGACCTGGCGGCGGCGATCTCGGAGATCGCCGGTGACATGGTGCTGATCCTCACTGGCTCGGCCACCTCGGACCCCGAGGATGTGGCCCCCGCCGCCCTGCGCGCTGCGGGCGGCGTGGTCGAGCGGTTCGGCATGCCGGTCGATCCGGGTAACCTGCTGTTTCTGGGCGCGCTCGGGGCGCGTCCGGTGATCGGCCTGCCGGGCTGTGCCCGTTCACCTGCGCTGAACGGCGCGGATTGGGTGCTGTCACGGGTGGCCTGCGGGGTGCCGGTGACAGGCCACGACATCGCCGCGATGGGGGTCGGTGGACTGCTCAAGGAGATCCCGACCCGCCCACAACCCCGCGCCGGGCGCCGGGGGTGAGCGGCTATTTTCTGTTCTCAAACAGAGACTCCCGTGGTTTAGTCATCGACAATGAAAGCTTTAACGGGGAGGAATGTCATGCCTGAGCTCAAGATGAAGGTTAATGGCCGAGAGGTTGCAGGGCCGGTAGAGTCCCGAGATTTGCTGGTTGATTTTTTGCGTGAGGGTTTGTCGCTGACGGGGACGCATGTTGGGTGTGACACGGGTCAGTGCGGAGCGTGCGTGGTGCAT
>NZ_JBXWRD010000097.1:0-4460 GCF_059612725.1 Ruegeria sp. YKSF070
GCGCACAAGGGTGACAAACAGAAAAGGCCGCTCCCCCGGAGCGGCCTTTTTCATGTCCACAAACGATCCGACACCCGAGATTATTCGACGAATAATCTCGCAGCCCGCCACCGATCAGGGCTGCGGTCGACCGGCGGTCTGCTTCATATGTGGGAAAACTCAGTGGAAGAGTGGTAGCGTGAGGCGGACTTGAACCGCCGACCCCAGCATTATGAGTGCTGTGCTCTAACCAACTGAGCTATCACGCCGCAACCACGCGCGGTGACTACCTAAGCCCTGCGACGGTGTCAAACGGAATCCAGACCTTTGGTGCCAATTTTTTCTTTGGCAGAAAAGGGGGAGGGGGCTCTGCCCCCGTCGCCGCAAGCGGCGACTCCCCCGGAGTATTTCTGGCGAAATGAAGAGCGGTTCATGCGCTCTTTTGAATCTCGACACTGTGCGGATAGGGGATCGAGATACCTCCGGCATCGAAGGCTTCCTTGACCTCGCGGGTCAGCGCGAACTTCAGCTCCCAATAGTCCTCGGCCTTGCACCACAGGCGTGCGGTCAGATCGACCGAGCTGTCGCCCAGATTGGTGACCCGGACCCAGGGGGCGGGATCGGCCAGAACACGGTTGTCTGCCCGGGCGGTTCTTTCGACAATCTCCATCGCTTTTCCCGCATCGTCGCCATAGTCGATGCCGAATGTCAGGTCGACGCGGCGGGTGTCATGCGCCGAGTAGTTGGTGATGATCGCACCCCAGGCCTGGCCGTTGGGGATAATTATCTGGACATTGTCCGGTGTCACCAACTCGGTGGTGAAGAGGTTGAGATCACGCACGGTTCCCGAGGTTCCGCCGATATCGACGAATTGACCGAGCTTGTAGGGCCGGAACACCACCAGCATTACCCCCGCTGCCAGGTCGCTGAGCGTCCCCTGCAATGCGAGGCCGATGGCCAGCGAGGCGGCGCCCAATACGGCGACGATACTGGTTGCCTCGATCCCGAAGATGCCCAGAACGGCGACCAGGACCATGGCGAGGATCGCCCATCTCACGAGGCTGGCAGTGAAGTTGCCGAGTGTCGGGTCGATTTGCGGGGTCGCGTTGATGCGCCGGCGGACCAGGCCGGCGATCATACCGGCAACGGTCCAACCCAGGATCAGCACAACCAGCGCTTTGCCCGCGCTTACGATGAGCGGCCAGATGACATCGGCCTGGTTCAGATAGTCCTGCATGGTCTTGTTTGCTCCTGTTGATGCGGGTTGCCTTGAATGAATGAACCGCACCTGGGGTTCCGGAGCGGTCGAAACGACAAGCGTGCTGCTCAGCGTTGCAGCGAGTCGCGGATTTCCAGCAACACGTCAAGTTCCGACGGGCCTGCGGGCGCGGCTAGCTCGGCGGCGGCCTCGTCCCTGGCGGCGGACTCCTTGGCGCGATTAACCGCCTTTACCAGCATGAACACCACCCAGGCGATGATCAGGAAGTTGAACACCGCCATGATGAAGGCTCCATAGGCAAAGACCGAGGCTCCGGCCTCGCGGGCGGCAGACAGCGTGTCAAATGTAGTGCCATCGCCACCAAGGACGACGAAATTGTTGGTAAAGTCGACGCCACCGGTAAACAGCCCGACAATGGGATTGATCAGGTCGTCGACCAGCGATTTCACGATCGCGGTAAAGGCTGCGCCGATGATGATCCCGACCGCCATGTCCATGACATTTCCCTTGGCGACGAAGGCCTTGAACTCTTTTAGCATGGTCAGTTCCGTGTCTGAATTTGAACCGTTGTTGTCTTCCCAGACTTTGTGGCCGGTCCGGCATAGGGTCAGAAATAGCAGGGTGCAGGGTATCCGCACGGGGAAAAATAACGCGGAAATACGCGTTTTTGCAGCTGTCTCGGCTTGACCCGGCATACAGACGTCGGTCAAGGCCTGTTCGCTTCTACACAGCCAGTTGGTCAGGGGCGCACAATGCGACCTCTTCTTTCGCCCGGCAGGCAGCATAGGTCGTGTTCGAAACCAAAACTGGAGACACGCCATGTTTGATCTTGCAGAATTCCCTATCAGCCGCCGCTGGCCCGCTGCAAACCCCGATATCCTGCAACTCTATTCCTTTCCCACGCCAAACGGGGTCAAGGTTTCGATCCTGCTGGAGGAGCTGGGCCTGCCCTATGAGGCACATACCGTCACGCTGTCGGACGCGGATGTAAAAAGCCCCGAATTCCTGTCTTTGAACCCCAACAACAAGATCCCCGCGATCATCGACCCGGACGGGCCGGACGGTCAGCCGCTGACGCTGTTCGAAAGCGGGGCGATCCTGCTGTATCTGGCGGAGAAGTCCGGGCGTTTCATCGGTGAGACCGCCGCTGACAAGGCACGCGTCGTGCAATGGCTGATGTTCCAGATGGGTGGGGTCGGGCCGATGTTCGGCCAGCTCGGGTTCTTTTACAAGTTTGCCGGAGCCGAGATCGAGGATCCGCGCCCGCGTGATCGCTATATTGCCGAGGCGCGGCGGATTCTGGCGGTGCTGGACGGGCAGCTGGCGACGCGGGACTGGATCGCGGGCGACTACTCGATCGCGGATATCGCTATCGCCCCATGGCTGCGTGGGCTCGATTATTACGGCGCGCGCGAGGTTCTGGGCTGGGACGGGTTCCCCAATGTTGTCGCCTATCTTGACCGGTTCCTGGCCCGGCCTGCGGTGCAGCGCGGGCTGACGATCCCGGCGCGCGAGGGATGATCCCCCTCAGACCCGGCGCGACAGGGGTAGAAAGACAAATACGCCCAGCATCGTTAGCACGATGACAAAGGCGGCAAATTCGAAAGCGGCGGACACTGTTCCGGCGCTTTCGGCCCATTTACCGCCCAGACCGGGCAGGATCGCGAAACAGGCGTAATAGACAGTGTAGAACAGGCCCATGCCGATGGCCCGTTGCTCGGGTTTCAGAACGCGGGCGGGCAAGCTGATTAATCCCGCAACCGGGACGCCCGACAAGAGACCGATCAAGGCCATGGTGATCAGCATCGGCGGGACGCGGGGAAACAGGAACAGGGCGAGGCCAAAGAGACCAAGGCCGGTCAACAGCACCGTCGCGGGCCGTCCGGTGCGATCCGTCAGCCAGCCGCCAAATGTGCCGGTAGCGACGACGGTCCAGGACACGATGCTGATCGACAGGCCCGCCAGCTCCAGTGGCATCCCCCGGTCGACAAGCGATGTGGGACCAAAGGACAGCAAGGCGGCGAGGCTGGCGTTGAACGCGCCCCACGAGAACCCGGCAACAAGCACCGCGCCAAGAATAGCACCCTGCGGCACGGCCCGGGCAGGCGTACCCGTGGTGACGGGTGCTGTTTCGGGGCGGCGATAGAACAGGAAAAAGGCCACCAGGGCCGTCGCGATCAGGCCGGTTTCGACCGCGAACGGCAGGGCGACGCCACCCTGGGCCGCCAGCCACGGCTGTACCACAAGCGACAGGCCGATACCGGCAGGCCAGGAGTTGATGAAGATCACCATGGCGGTTGCGATCTGACGATTGGCAAACCAGTCGAGCACCAGCTTGCTCATCAGGACGTTCATCAGGATGCCGCCGATACCGGCCATCAACCGGGCGGCGCTGAACACGCTCAACGGCGGTTGCAGCGCCATGATCAACGACCCCGCCGTCATCAGCGCCAGCCCGAAGAGGATCACCCTTTCATCACCGAACCGGCGGGCGATGCCGCCGCCCGGCAGGGCGACCACCACCCCCGGCAGGAAATAGAGCCCCACGATCCAGCCGAGCCCGGCGATATCCAAGGTATAGGTATCAGACAGCACCGGACCGATGCCGCCGATGGTCGCGAACTGAAAGGCCATGGTGCAGCGCACCAGAAACAGCAGGACAAGAATACGCCAGTGCAACGCCATCGTTCCCCCTCCGACAGCAAATGCGACCAGCATCAGTATAATCCGTTGTCCGTCAACGCAAATCGCGTACCGGTCAGCCGGGCAAGGCCCCAGTCAGCACATAGCGCAGGACGGCGACCACCTGCGCGGGTGTTTCGGCAACCGCAAGGGCGGCGGCGTGTACCTCTTTCAGGGCATGTTGGTGTTCGGGTGGGCTGAGCACGATGATCGACTTGCCCAGTGCGGCGGCATAGCCCGCGTCGAAGGCGGCATTCCACTGCTTGTACTTGTCGCCAAAGCGGACCACGACAACATCCGCATCGGATATGCCCTTGCGGGTGCGGATTGCGTTTACCATGGCGCCCTTGTGGTCGTGCCAATACTTGTCCGACTCGGCGCCCAGGATCGCCACACCACAATCGTCGCTGGCGGCATGGTCGGTGACCGGGCCTGAGAAGCGCACGTCAAGCTCCTTTGAACTGGCAACGATCTGCTCGCGCCAATCGGTGTGGATCTCTCCCGACAGATAGACGTTCAGGGTCATACGGCTTTCCTTGCTTTGTTCCGGGTGGAGCCTAGGGCGCAGGGTGGCGTGGAA
>NZ_JBXWRD010000098.1:0-4543 GCF_059612725.1 Ruegeria sp. YKSF070
GATCCCGTGCGGGCCAAGCTCCATCGCTAATGTCTTGGCCAGCCCGATCACCCCCCATTTCGCCGCCGCATAAGGCGAACGGTGCGGATAACCGTACTGCCCGGCGGTCGAGGAGGTGATGACGATACTGCCCGCGCCCTGCCGTTTCAGCATCGGCGCGGCGTATTTGGCACAGAGAAACGCGCCGTCGAGATTGACCGCGATGCAGGCGCGCCAGCCGTCCAGCGGCATATCCTCGACCAGCGCGGTCGGCCCGGCGATCCCGGCATTGGAACAGAGCGTATCGAGCCCGCCCCACTCGGTCTCGATTTCGGCAAAGAGCGCCGCAATCGAGGCCTCGTCGGCCACATCCACAACACTCTGCCGCCAGTGGGCGGGACAGGCGGCAAGCGCCGCCTTGTCCACATCCGCGATCCAGACCCGCGCCCCCGCCGCGTCAAAGGCCTCGGCCATGGCGCGGCCGATGCCCCCGGCACCGGCGGTGATCAGGACCCGCGCGCTCATGCCGGTTTCCGGATCGCGTTGCCCGCGCCCTCGGGGTACGGCAGCCCCGCCTGCGCCTCGGCGATGCGGGCCATGGCGGCCTCGATCTGAGGCGCCGGCGCGCAGGGTTTCCGGGTCTCAAGACTTACATGCAGCAGGAAGCTCTCGCCGGTGGCGAGCAGTTTGTCCCCCTCGTACATGCGGTGGAACAGGTGCAGCTTCTTGCCTTGGCCCAGCAGCATCTGGGTCTCGACCCGGATCCGCGCGCCTGCGTGAGTCTCGTCCAGATGGCGGATATGGGTTTCTGCGGTGAAATAACTGCCGCCATTGGCGATATAGTCGGCATCGCAGCCGATGATCTCCATGAACCGGTCGGTGGAATTGGCAAAGGCCTCCAGGTATTTCGACTCGGTCATGTGACCGTTGTAGTCGGTCCAGTCGAGCGGCACCGCGCGCGACAAGGTCAGGATCGGCTGGGTCAGGTCGGCAGTATCCAGATCGGGCAGCGCCTTGGGCTTCAGCGCCGCGTCATGCTTGTTCAGCACCGCGCCCGCGCCCCAGTTCTGCGCCTTGAGCGCCCGCATCATGCCGACAAGGTTGTTGTCGCGGATACGCTCCAGTTCGCGGATCGTGTGATGACCCGATTGCGCATCCGACTGGCCCGCGATCAGGTCGACCAGCTCGTCGGTGAATTCGGGCACATCCATCAGCTTGGTCCAGGGCCAGCTGAGGCAGGGACCGAACTGCGCCATGAAATGCTTCATGCCCGCCTCGCCGCCCGCCACGCGATAGGTTTCGAACAGGCCCATCTGCGCCCAGCGGATGCCGAACCCCATGCGGATCGCCTCGTCGATCTCTTCGGTGGTGGCGATGCCGTCCTTGACCAGCCACAGCGCCTCGCGCCAGACGGCCTCGAGAAAGCGGTCGGCGATATGGGCGTCGATCTCTTTGCGCACATGCAGCGGGAACTGACCCAGCCCGCGCATGATCTCCTTGGCGCGCTCGATCATTTCGGGGCTGTTGTCCGGCGTCGTTACCAGTTCGATCAGCGGCAGCAGGTAGACCGGGTTGAACGGGTGCGTCACCACGATCTGACCGGGGCGCAGCGCGCCTTCCTGCAATTCGCTAGGCTTGAAGCCAGAGGTCGATGAGCCAAGGATCGCATCCGGATCGCAGGCCTCCTGGATCGAGCGATAGACCTTCAGCTTCAGGTCCAGCCGCTCGGGCACGCTCTCCTGGATCCACGCGACCCCATTTACCGCCTCAGCCAGATCGGCGTGAAAGCTGAGCTTGCCCTCGGGCGGCAGCGGCACATCGCTGAGGCCCGGCAGCGAGCGGCGGGCATTGGCCAGCACCTCGCCGATCTTGCGCTCGGCCTCGGGGTCGGGATCGAACACCCGAACATCCCAGCCGTTGAGCAGAAAGCGCGCGGCCCAGCCGCCGCCGATCACGCCGCCACCGATGATTGCAGCCGTTGTCATGACGGCCTCTCCTTCTTTGTCCATGTTCCGTGTTTCAACGCGGCTCTTGTACCACGTCGATCAGTTTGCTCGTGTCATAGCCATTGGCGGCCAGCGCCGCCTCGGCCCGGGCGCGCATGTCGGCGCCGATCCGGGGCGTGCGCGCCAGGATCCATCCGGTCTTGCCCCGGGGTGCGCCGATAGCGGCGACGGTGTAGCCCTCGTCGATGTAGAGAACCCAGTAGTCGCCGCGCGCAAAGGGCAGCCAGGGCACGAAGGTGACCGTCAGCTTTCCCGGCCCCTCGACCCGCGCCACCCCTTCGGCGGTGGTCACCGGCCCGTCGAGCGCACCCTTGCGGCAGGTGTTGGTAACACTCACCTGCCCGTCGTCGCGCAGGGCATAGTCGGCGGTGACACCGACGCAACCCTCTTCGAACCGGTTGGGAAAGCGCGCGATCTCGTACCAGCGGCCAAGATAGCGGTCGATGTCCAACGTCGGCACCGCGTTGATCCCGACCGAGCGGTCGCGATAGGTGTCGGCCCCTGCCACCGACGCGGCAAGGGTGAGGATAGCCGCGAGCGCCGCCGCCAGCCGGTTCACTTCGCCACCGGCGCGCGTTTCACCAGGCCCAGTTTCTCGCGCACCTCTTGCGGGCCGATCACCCGCGCGCCCATGTTCGACACGATGCCTGCCGCCCGTTCAACCAGTTGCCAGTTCTCTGCCAGCACGCCCTTGTCGAGCCAGAGGTTATCCTCGAGCCCGACACGCACGTTTCCTCCCGCCAGCACCGACGCGGCGGCATAGGCCATCTGGTTGCGCCCCAGCGCAAAGGCGCTGAAGGTCCAGTCATCGGGCACGTTGTTGACCATCGCCATAAAGGTATTGAGGTCATCGGGCGCGCCCCACGGCACCCCCATGCAGAGCTGGACCAGCGCAGGACCATCCAGCACGCCATCCTTGACCAGCTGCTTGGCATACCACAGATGGCCGGTGTCAAACGCCTCGATCTCGGGTTTCACCCCCAGTTCGGTCATCATCCGCCCCATCGCGGTCAGCATGCCGGGCGTGTTGGTCATCACGTAATCGGCTTCGGCAAAGTTCATGGTGCCGCAGTCGAGCGTGCAGATCTCGGGCAGGCATTCGGCCACATGCGCCACGCGTTCGGTTGCGCCGACCATGTCGGTGCCCTGCGCCCGCAAGGGCAGCGGGTTTTCGACATCGCCAAAGATCATGTCGCCGCCCATGCCGGCGGTCAGGTTAAGCACCACATCGACCTCGGCGTCGCGGATGCGTTCGGTCACCTCGCGATAGAGGTCCAGCCGCCGCGAGGGCGCCCCCGTCTCGGGGTCGCGCACATGGCAATGCACCACCGCCGCCCCGGCCTTGGCCGCCGCAATCGCGCTCTCGGCGATCTGTTTGGGGCTGCGCGGCACATGTGGGCTGCGATCCTGGGTGCCGCCCGAGCCGGTGACGGCGCAGGTGATGAAGACCTCGCGGTTCATTTCCAGAGGCATGTCGGTTTTCCCTTGTTTTTACCGGCTTCTCCCCCGGGTTGTCCCCAGATTTGTCCCCGGATTCCGATTTGCGTTGAGTTCGACTCTGGCGCAGCCTTGCGGCGACCACTTGCCAGAATGCGAATCGAACTTGATAAAATCCGCGAAAAACATTCTCCAGCCCGAGCATCGCGCGCTGAAATGCGCGCTTCTGGTGCTGGACGATTGCAACACGCTCAGCTTTGCCGCCGCGGTGGACCCGATGCGCGCCGCCAACCGGCTGGCCGACCGCCATGCCTTCGACTGGGACTATGTCACTGCGACAGACGCGCCCGCGCGGCTGACCTGCGGTCTGATGGTGCCGGGCCTGCCGCTGGCGCGGCTCGAAACCTGCGATCTCTTGATCGTGGTGGCGGGGTTCCATCTGGCACGCCACGCCACGCCCAGCCTGCTCGCCGGGCTGCGCCGGATCGCGGCGAGCGGCGCCACGCTGGCCGGGATCGACGGCGGCCCGTGGCTCTTGGCCGAGGCCGGGCTGCTCGACGGTCACGCCGCCACCACCCATTGGGAGGATCTGGACAATTTCGCCAGCCGGTTCCCGGCAATCGACGTGCGCCACGACCGCTTTGCCGTCTCGGGCAACCGGCTCACCTCGGGCGGGGCGATGCCCGCCATCGAGATGATGCTGCATATCATCGCCGCGCGCCACGGCGCGGGCTTTGCCGCCCGGGTGGCCGGGCTGTTCCTATACGAGGGCGCGCCCCAGCCCGGCACCCCGCAGCGCAGGACCGGCGCCCCGCACCGCCACAACAAGCTGACCGCACGGGCCAACGCGCTGATGGAGGCGGCGCTGGACGAGCCGCTGTCGCTGGCCGAGATCGCCGAGACCCTGGGCACCAGCCCGCGCACCCTGCAACAGCAGTTCCGCCTGAGGTTAGGTACCACGCCGCAGGACCATTACCTGCAACTGCGCCTGGCCGAAGCGCGGCGGCTGGTGACCGACACCGAGATGCCGCTGATGGAAGTGGCACAGGCCACCGGCTTTACCTCGCAATCGAGCTTTGCACGTGCCTTTCGCACCCAGAACGGCCAATCGGCCCGCGACC
>NZ_JBXWRD010000099.1:0-4333 GCF_059612725.1 Ruegeria sp. YKSF070
ATGCGGCCGACACCACCCGCCGCATGCGCAAGCTCGACGAGGTTGTGGGGTTTCTGCTGTCGTCCTTCGATGAGCTGAAGCCCCGCCTGCTGGCTGCAAGCACCGGAGAGCTTCTGGGCTTCCTCGGTTCACTCAACACGGGCGAGGAGCACCCGCTCTTCCCCCGGTCGCGCCTCGGTGTGATCGCCGAGGACGTAGCCAATACGCGCGTCACCTTCCGCGGCACGACCATCGCACTCTCGGACGGTGCCGTCGGCGACAAGCTCGGGGCGATCTTTGCGGTGAAGAACTACCCGGCCAAGACCGATAGCCTGATGCTCGACGAGTTGAATCTGCCCGTCGACATGGTGGTCACGCACTCTTTTGTGCCGATCAACGCCAACATCATGGCGGGCCGGATCAAGCGGCAGCTGCGGCTAATGCAGGCCGCCAATGACGGAGCCGTCAGTCTCGCCCAGGAACTGGAACTCGCGCAGGACGATCTGGAATCCAAACGCCTGATCTTCGGCGAGCACCACATGACCGTGGCCGTCTATGCCCGCACCCAGACGGCGCTTGACGACATCGCGGCCGAAATCCGCAACATCTCCGCCACTTCCGGGATCAACCTGATCTCGGAAGCCTTCGGGGCGCGGGCGCATTTCATGGCGCAGCATCCCGGGAACACAGGGGCGCGCAGCCGCAAGGCCGCAATCACGAACCACAACTTCGCCGATCTCGCTACCTTCCACCGCACCCCGCTCGGAAAGACAGGGCGGGAAGTCCCCTGGGGCGTGCCGATCACGCTCTTTCCGACGCCCGAGCGCAGTGGTTTTCGCTTCAACTTCCACGAACAGGGCGCGCCGGATCGCGAGCCCACGGGAGGCCACACGCTGATCCTCGGCCGTCCCGGCTCCGGCAAATCCGTCCTGGCGGCTTTCCTGATGACCATGGCACGGCGAGCAGGTGCGCGGGTCTTCGTATTCGACTATCGCGCGGGCATGGAGATGGCCGTCCGCGCGCTCGGCGGCAGCTATTCGACCGTGCGGGCGGGGCGCCCCACGGGCCTAAATCCGCTCCAGACCGAGATCGACATGCGGGGCCAAGCATGGCTTGCTGATTGGCTCGCGAGCCTCTTGGAGCGGCGCGATCGACCGCTAACCCCGGTTCAGACCAACCGACTGCAGGAAGTCGTGCGCCAGAACGCGAGCGCAGGACATGCGGGCCTACGGAACTGGTCGGATTTCGCCTCGCTGCTGGTCTCGACCGATGACGAGGGCGATCTCTTCGAGCGTATGCAGGAATGGACGGCCGAGGGTCGCTACGGCTGGATCTTCGGGGCCAATGCCGAGGACAGTTTCAGCATCGATGGAGACGTCGCGGGCTCTGACCTCACCGGCATCCTCGATTCCGAGAGCGAGCGGGAACGCATGGCGGTCCTGTCCTACCTCTTCCGCCGGGTCGAGCGGGTGATCGAGGACCGCAAGCCCACCATCATCGTCATCGACGAAGCATGGAAAGCCCTCGACAACGCCTACTTTGCGGAGCGACTCAGCAACTGGCTGGTGACCGCCCGCAAGCAGAACGCCGTCGTCGTGATGATGACGCAATATGCCAGCCAGCTCGAGCGCACGCGCACCGGCAAGACCATCGTGGAAGCGGTGCCGACGCAGGTGCTCTTGCCCAACATTCGTGCTTCCGCCGCTGACTACGCGATGCTCGGCCTGACCGAGAAAGAGCTCGACGTGCTTCTGGGCGTCGGCTCGGCCTCGCGGCTCGCGCTTGTACGCGACGACCGTGGTTCCGTCGTGATCGATGCCGATCTCAGCGCGCTCGGCCCGCTCGTGACCATCCTTGGCGGAATGGAGAAGGGCGAAGCGCTTGTCGGCGCCGATTATCGTGAACGTCCTGATTTCTGGAGAGTGACATGACCCGTACCATCATTCGCAGCGTCGTGCTGCTCGGGCTCGGCCTGACCCTGACAGCCTGTGCGCAGCATAACCCCCCGCAAGCCAACTGCTTCAATTTTCGCGAGGCTCCTGCGCAGGCAGGAACCGCCACCGCCACGATCTCGACCATGGGGGCGGAGGTCACGCGCCGCGACACGGCCTGCGATTTCGTCCTCTTGGGGGCGGGCGGCTGAGCCAATGCGGACCTGGCTTCCTCTCTCGATGATCGGCTTTGCACTGGCAGGTCCCACGGCGGGGCCAGCGGTCGCCCAAGGCGTGCCGACCTTCGATCCGCGCCTCTTCGCAGAGCGGCAGGCCATCCTTGAGCAGACCGATCGGGACCTGGCACTGCAGCAGGGCCGGCTAAGCCGCGAGGAGGAACTGGCCGAAATCGAGCGCCAGCAACTCGCCTCCCTCGAAGGGCTTATGGATGCCATGTCGCTTGGCGCTGGAGACGTGACCGGAACCGTGGCGGGGCTCGAGGCGGGGCAGGGGGCGGTAGACGACGTCGAAAGCGCGGCCGCCAGTCTCTATGCGCCCGAGGACACCAATCCAGCGGCAGCGCGGATGTTCGGCGATGCCAGGGAGGGGATCGAGGAGCTGATCATCCGCGCAGCACGCGACACCCATAGTCTGTCCGGGGTCGGCCGCGCAGGTCTTTCGCTCGTGCAATGGCGCTGTCTCTTGCAGGCGCTGATCTGGCAGGAAAGCCGTTTCCAGATCGGGGCACGCTCACCCGTGGGGGCCTTCGGACTTACCCAGATCATGCCCGGTACCGCGGGCGATCTCGGGATCTACCCGGCCTATTACGACGATCCCTATCTGCAGGTCACCGGCGGTGCGCGATACCTCGCACAAATGCTGAACATGTTCGATGGCAACATTATTCATGCGCTCGCCGCCTATAACGCCGGGCCGGGCAATGTGCAGGATCATGGCGGTGTGCCGCCCTTCGCGGAAACCCAGCACTATGTCGTGGTGATCCCGCAGCAGTACAACAGCTACCTCGCCGCCGTAGGCGGCATTGATGCGCTTGGCACCATCGACCCTCTGCTCCTCGCCAACGCGAGTTTCAGCCTGTCGGCTCACGGCGCTGGAGTCTATGGCGACTATTCGCTGGTCTCGGTCCGTGCCGCCGCCCTGCGGGTTCAGGACATCATCACCCGCATTGGTGAGACCGAGGATCTCCACGAGGCAATCGCGCTCAACACCTATGCCCGGGCCGAACTGGCCCGGCTGGTCGCAATCCGGACCCGGATCAAGGCCGCCCGAACCGAGCCACTCAGCGCCGAGCAAATCGCCTTGGCGGCGGCCCAGGCTGCCGAGCGGCAATACATGGATTTCAGTCAGGAGGATTTGCGTTGAACCTGCGCCTGCCCCGTTTCCTTTTCGCCGGTAGCATTGCTCTCGCGCTCGCCCTCAATGTCACCGGACCTGCCGCGGCACAGGGTGTGCCCACGGTGGACACCCAGAACATTGCCCAGGAAATCCGCCAGCTTCAACAGATGCTGCAGGATTTCGGGATCCAGACCGATCTTCTGGACAATGCGTTGGAGCAACTGGACATGTTGCAAAGCCAGCTCGATCAGCTGAACGAGATGTATGCCTCGCTCACCGGGCCGCGCAGCATCCTCGGGCTTGCCATGGGCGGGGACCTCGACACCTTGCTTGAGGCCAACTTCGAAGACATCCCCGGCCTGATCCGAGGCATCCAGGCGGGCGATTGGAGCGCGCTCATCGGGCCCAATGCCGGGCCCATGCGCACGCAGATGGAACAGGCGCTGGCAAGCGCCGGGTTCGACGAGGATTCACTCCGCGAGATCGCCACCAGCGGCAATCCGGGCGCCGAAGGCGTGGCCACGCGGGCAACCACAGGTGCTGTGATGTCGGCGGCGGCGCAGATCAGCCACGCAGAGGCGGAACAGTCTCTCGAACGGGTGGAACGTCTGGTCGAGATGATCCCGGACATGGAGGATCTCAAAGCCTCGATGGATCATAACACCCGCGTCACGGCGGAACTCGCCATCGCCATGACCCGGATGTGGGAGCTGGAAGCGATTCAAACCCTAGGCGCAGGCAATGCAGGCGTGGTTGACGCCGCCACCGTTGCCGAAGAACGCCGCTACATGGACTTCACCTTGCCGGACCTTGAGCCATGAGTAGGGCAGGGGTGATGACTGCGCGCGAGCTCGTGGAAGAGGAACTTGTCTACGGTGCCCTGCGCCGAGAACAGCTTTGGCGGGTGATCGGCCTTTCCGGGGCAGGTTTTGGCGTATTCGGCTGTTTGACAGCTGCGGCTGTCGCGTTGATGGTCGAAACGCCGCCTCCCGTGGTTGTCCCCTACGATCCCGCGACCGGGATGGCGCTCCCCAATGCCACGGTTGAAACCGTGTCGCTCGCCGAAC
>NZ_JBXWRD010000100.1:0-3856 GCF_059612725.1 Ruegeria sp. YKSF070
GGGCCGGTAGAGTCCCGAGATTTGCTGGTTGATTTTTTGCGTGAGGGTTTGTCGCTGACGGGGACGCATGTTGGGTGTGACACGGGTCAGTGCGGAGCGTGCGTGGTGCATGTTGACGGGGTTGCGGTGAAGTCGTGCAACATGCTTGCGGTTGAGGCTGCCGGGTGCGAGGTTTCGACGATCGAGGGTCAGGCTGGTCCGGACGGGACGCTGAACGCGTTGCAGCAGGCGTTTCAGGATCATCACGGGCTTCAGTGCGGTTTCTGCACGCCGGGGATGGTGATGTCTGCGGCGGCGCTTCTGAAGGAGAACCCGACGCCCAGCGAGGCCGAGGTGCGGGCGCATCTAGAGGGGAACCTGTGCCGGTGCACGGGCTATCACAACATCGTCAAGGCGATTTTGGCGGCGTCCGGTCAGGACGTGAGCGGGATCGCGGCCGAATGAGGCCACGCGGGGATTTCCGCGGACCATTCTGATATCTGGAGGAGACGAGACATGCCCAAGGACAGTGGCATCGGGGCCTGCAGCAAGCGGCGCGAGGACGTGCGCTTTCTGACCGGCGCCGGCAATTACACCGACGACATCAACATTCACGGCCAGGCTTACGTGCATTTCCTGCGCTCGGACATGGCGCATGGGCGGATCGTGTCGCTGGACACGTCCGCGGCTGCGGCGATGCCCGGCGTTGTGCGCATCTTTACCGGCGCCGATTTCGAGGGCGTGGGCGGTCTGCCCTGCGGCTGGCAGGTGACCGACAAGCATGGCCAACCCATGGCCGAGCCGGGGCACCCGGTGCTGGCGCAGGGCAAGGTGCGCCATGTGGGCGACCCGATCGCGGCGGTGGTGGCCGAGAGCCCCGAACAGGCGCGCGACGCGGCCGAGGCGATCGGTGTCGAGATCGAGGAACTGCCGGCGGTGATCGACATGAAGGCGGCGCTGGCCGAGGGCGCGGCGAAGGTGCATGACGATCTGCCGTCGAACCTCTGCTACGACTGGGGCTTCGTCGAGGAGAACAAGGGTGCGGTGGACGCGGCCTTTGCCGAGGCCGCGCATGTGACCACGCTGGAGCTGGTGAACAACCGGCTGGTGGCCAACCCGATGGAACCGCGGGTGGCGATCGGCGATTATGCCCGGGCGACGGGGGACTCGACGCTTTACACCACCAGCCAGAACCCGCATGTGATCCGCCTTCTGATGGGGGCCTTCGTGCTGGGCATCCCCGAGCACAAGCTCCGGGTGGTGGCACCCGATGTGGGGGGCGGCTTCGGCTCGAAGATCTTCCATTATGCCGAGGAGGCGTTCTGTACCTTCGCGGCCAAGGCGCTGGCGCGGCCGGTCAAATGGACCTCGTCGCGGTCGGAGGCGTTCATGTCGGACGCGCATGGGCGCGACCATGTGTCGAAGATCGAGCTGGCGCTGGACGCCGACAACAACTTCACCGCGCTGCGCACCGAGACCTATGCCAACATGGGCGCCTATCTGTCGACCTTTGCGCCGAGCGTTCCGACCTGGCTGCATGGCACGCTGATGGCGGGCAATTACAAGACGCCGCTGATCTATGTGAACGTGAAGGCGGTGTTCACCAACACGGTGCCGGTGGATGCCTATCGCGGCGCGGGCCGGCCCGAGGCGACCTATCAGCTGGAGCGCGTGATCGACAAGGCGGCGCGCGAGCTGGGGGTGGACCCGATCGCGCTCAGGCGTCAGAACTTCGTGACCGAGTTCCCCTATCAGACGCCGGTTGCGGTGGTCTATGACACGGGCGACTACAATGCCACGATGGACAAGCTGGAAGAGATCGCCGACATCGCGGGCTTTGCGGCGCGGCGGGCTGAGTCCGAGGCGCGCGGCAAGCTGCGGGGCCTGGGCGTGAACTGCTATATCGAGGCCTGCGGCATCGCGCCGTCGAACCTGGTGGGGCAGCTGGGCGCGCGGGCGGGTCTTTACGACGCGGCGACAGTGCGGGTGAACGCGACCGGCTCGATCTCGGTGATGGTGGGGGCGCATAGCCACGGCCAGGGCCACGAGACGGCGTTTCCGCAGGTGGTGGCCGAGATGCTGGGCATCGACGAGAGCATGATCGAGATCGTGCATGGCGATTCCAGCAAGATCCCGTTCGGCATGGGCACCTATGGCTCGCGCAGCCTTGCGGTCTGCGGCTCGGCCATGGTGCGGGCGACCGAGAAGATCATCAACAAGGCCAAGAAGATTGCGGCGCATCTGATGGAGGCCAGCGAGGCCGATATCGAGCTGAAGGGCGGCCAGTTCACGGTTGCGGGCACGGACAAATCCGTGGCCTGGGGCGACGTGACGCTGGCGGCTTATGTGCCGCATAACTACCCGCTGGAGGATATCGAGCCGGGGCTGGAGGAGACGGCGTTCTATGACCCGTCGAACTTCACCTATCCGGCCGGCGCCTATGCCTGCGAGGTGGAGGTGGACCCCGAGACCGGCAAGGTGACGGTGGAGCGGTTCAGCGCGGCGGACGATTTCGGCAATATCGTCAACCCGATGATCGTGTCGGGGCAGGTGCATGGGGGGCTGGGCCAGGGGATCGGCCAGGCGCTCCTGGAGAACTGCGCCTATGATCCGGAGACCGGGCAGCTGCTCAGCGCATCCTACATGGATTACGCGATGCCGCGCGCCGACGATGTGCCGTTCTATGCGGTGGATCATTCCTGCGCCACGCCCTGCACCCACAACCCGCTGGGAGTGAAGGGCTGCGGCGAGGCCGGGGCCATCGGCAGCCCGCCTTCGGTGGTGAACGCGGTGATCGACGCGCTGCAATCGGGCGGCAGGAACGTCACCCATATCGACATGCCGATGAGCCCGTCGCGGGTCTGGTCGGCGATGCAGGGCTGAGACGAGAGGGCGGACCGGGGGCCAGCCCCCGGACCCCCGGGATATTTTCAGCAAGAGGAAGGGGCAGGACCCGGCCCTCTTGGAGGAGGAACGAGATGTATAATTTCGAGTTTGAACGGCCCGGCAGCGTGGCCGAGGCGGTGGCGGCGCTGAAGAGCGAGGAGGCGCAGGCGCTGGGGGGCGGGCAGACCCTGATCCCGACGCTGAAGCAGCGACTGGCGGCGCCGGCGAAGCTGGTGTCGCTGGGCGGCATCGCCGAGATGAAGGGTGTTTGTTTGAACGACGATGGCTCGCTGTCGATCGGCGGCGGCACCACCCATGCCGAGGTGGCGCGCGCGGCGGCGGCGCATTACCCGGCGCTGGCGGCGCTGGCGGGGGGCATCGGCGACCCGGCGGTGCGCAACCGGGGCACCATCGGCGGCAGCCTGGCCAATAACGACCCCTCGGCCTGCTACCCGTCGGCGGCGCTGGGGTCGGGGGCGACCATCGTGACCGACCGGCGCGAGATCGCGGCGGACGACTATTTCCAGGGCCTGTTCACCACGGCACTGGAAGAGGGCGAGATCATCACCAGCGTGCGCTTCCCGGTGCCGGAGAAGGCCAATTACCAGAAGTTCCTGCAACCCGCCTCGCGCTTTGCGCTGGTGGGCGTGTTCGTGGCGCACTATGCCGGCGGCACAAGGATCGCGGTGACCGGCGCGTCCGAGGACGGAGTGTTCCGCTGGAGTGCGGCCGAAGAGGCGCTGGCCAGCGGCGCCGCGCTGGACGGAATGGCACCCGAGGCCGACGGCATGATCGCCGACCTGCACGGCACCAAAGCCTATCGCGCCCACCTGACAGGCGTCCTCACCCGCCGCGCCCTCCAGGCCATGGCCTGACACAAACACCCGCGCGCGCCTAGCCGCGCGCGCGGACCTCTTCTCAAAGAGCAACATCGCAGAGTTTGCAAAGGCAAACTCTGTTAACAAAATCTCATCAGAGATTTTGGGGGCTC
>NZ_JBXWRD010000101.1:0-3140 GCF_059612725.1 Ruegeria sp. YKSF070
CTCTGCGATAAGTCATGGGGAGCCGAGAATAGGCTTTGATCCATGAATCTCCGAATGGGGCAACCCACCTGAATGTTTGTTATTGTTAGCCTCGCTATCAATAATGAGCATGAACAGGTACTTAAGACCTGAATACATAGGGTTTTAAGAGCAAACCCGGGGAACTGAAACATCTAAGTACCCGGAGGAAAGGAAATCAATTGATACTCCCCTAGTAGTGGCGAGCGAACGGGGACCAGCCGAGCCTTGAGAATGAGAAGAACATGTTGGGAAGCATGGCCATAGCGGGTGACAGCCCCGTATTCGAAGTTCGATGGGACGTATTAAGTAGGGCGGGACACGTGAAATCCTGTCTGAAGATCGGAGGACCACCTTCGAAGGCTAAGTACTCCTTGCTGACCGATAGCGAACCAGTACCGTGAGGGAAAGGTGAAAAGCACCCCGACGAGGGGAGTGAAACAGTACCTGAAACCGGACGCCTACAAGCAGTCGGAGGGACCTCGAGTCCTGACGGCGTACCTTTTGTATAATGGGTCATCGACTTGGTCTCACGAGCAAGCTTAAGCCGTTAGGTGTAGGCGCAGCGAAAGCGAGTCTTAATAGGGCGTCGAGTTCGTGGGATCAGACCCGAAACCGAGTGATCTAGGCATGGCCAGGTTGAAGGCAAGGTAACACTTGCTGGAGGACCGAACCCACATCCGTTGAAAAGGATCGGGATGAGCTGTGCCTAGGGGTGAAAGGCCAATCAAACTCGGAGATAGCTGGTTCTCCGCGAAATCTATTTAGGTAGAGCGTCATCCGAATACCCCGGGGGGTAGAGCACTGGATGGGTAATGGGGCCCCACAGGCTTACTGATCCTAACCAAACTCCGAATACCCGGGAGTACTAGATGGCAGACACACTGCGGGTGCTAACGCCCGTAGTGGAGAGGGAAACAACCCTGACCTCCAGCTAAGGCCCCCAATTCATGGCTAAGTGGGAAAGCAGGTGGGATGTCCAAAACAACCAGGAGGTTGGCTTAGAAGCAGCCATCCTTTAAAGATAGCGTAACAGCTCACTGGTCTAATCAAGACGTCCTGCGGCGAAGATGTAACGGGGCTCAAGCCATGAGCCGAAGCTGAGGATGCCGTAAGGCATGGTAGCGGAGCGTAGTGTGACATAGCTCCAATCCTCTTTAGCGTCCTTCGGGACGTCATGGAGGATAGGAAGCTTTCGATGAAGCCGGGGCGTGAGCCATCCGGTGGAGAGATCACTAGCGAGAATGATGACATGAGTAGCGACAAAGAGTGTGAGAGACACTCTCGCCGAAAGTCCAAGGGTTCCTGCTTAAAGCTAATCTGAGCAGGGTAAGCCGGCCCCTAAGCCGAGGCCGAAAGGCGTAGGCGATGGGAACCAGGTTAATATTCCTGGGCCAGGAGGATGTGACGGATCACGGATGTAGTTCAGCCTTATCGGATTGGTTGGGCTGCTGAGTGGTCCCTGGAAATAGCCCTCCATCAGACCGTACCCTAAACCGACACAGGTGGACTGGTAGAGAATACCAAGGCGCTTGAGAGAACGATGTTGAAGGAACTCGGCAAAATACCTCCGTAAGTTCGCGAGAAGGAGGCCCGGGTTCAAGGCAACTTGGATCCGGGGGCACAAACCAGGGGGTGGCGACTGTTTATTAAAAACACAGGGCTCTGCGAAGTCGCAAGACGACGTATAGGGTCTGACGCCTGCCCGGTGCCTGAAGGTTAAAAGGAGGGGTGCAAGCTCCGAATTGAAGCCCAGGTAAACGGCGGCCGTAACTATAACGGTCCTAAGGTAGCGAAATTCCTTGTCGGGTAAGTTCCGACCTGCACGAATGGCGTAACGACTTCCCCGCTGTCTCCAACATCGACTCAGCGAAATTGAATTGCCTGTCAAGATGCAGGCTTCCCGCGGTTAGACGGAAAGACCCCGTGCACCTTTACTACAGCTTCGCACTGGCATCAGGATTGTGATGTGCAGGATAGGTGGTAGGCTTTGAAGCAGGAACGCCAGTTCCCGTGGAGCCTCCCTTGAGATACCACCCTTCGCACTCTTGATGTCTAACCGCGGTCCGTCATCCGGATCCGGGACCCTGCGTGGCGGGTAGTTTGACTGGGGCGGTCGCCTCCTAAAGCGTAACGGAGGCGCGCGAAGGTTGGCTCAGAGCGGTCGGAAATCGCTCGTTGAGTGCAATGGCAGAAGCCAGCCTGACTGCAAGACTGACAAGTCGAGCAGAGACGAAAGTCGGCCATAGTGATCCGGTGGTCCCGAGTGGAAGGGCCATCGCTCAACGGATAAAAGGTACGCCGGGGATAACAGGCTGATACTGCCCAAGAGTCCATATCGACGGCAGTGTTTGGCACCTCGATGTCGGCTCATCTCATCCTGGGGCTGGAGCAGGTCCCAAGGGTACGGCTGTTCGCCGTTTAAAGAGGTACGTGAGCTGGGTTTAGAACGTCGTGAGACAGTTCGGTCCCTATCTGCCGTGGGTGTAGGATACTTGAGAGGAGTTGCCCCTAGTACGAGAGGACCGGGGTGAACGATCCACTGGTGGACCTGTTGTTGCGCCAGCAGCAGTGCAGGGTAGCTATGATCGGACAGGATAACCGCTGAAGGCATCTAAGCGGGAAGCCCCCCTCAAAACAAGGTATCCCTGAGGGCCGTGGAAGACCACCACGTCAATAGGCCGGAGATGTAAGCGCAGCAATGCGTTCAGTTGACCGGTACTAATCGCCCGATAGGCTTGATCCGATCCAGTAACAGAAAGACTGATCAAATGGCCTCAAGTAGCGCTCCGCGCGATAGGCCAAATCAAGAACCAAAAGCACCAACTCGACTTGGACAACACCGTGACAATCCAAAAATGGATTGAACCCGATTGATACCCTCCGCCCGGACAATACGGGTGGCAACGCGCTTTCCTTCGGAAAACGCTGCCTGCCACTCTCACTGTCCGAAAAGCGGACAGTGAGTATTTATTCGGTTTGGTGGTCATAGCGAGCGCAATACACCCGGTCCCTTCCCGAACCCGGAAGTTAAGTGCCTCCGCGCCAATGGTACTCGGGCTAAAGCCCCGGGAGAGTAGGTCACCGCCAAACCTAATAAATACTCATCTCTCTAATGCGAT
>NZ_JBXWRD010000102.1:0-3138 GCF_059612725.1 Ruegeria sp. YKSF070
TCGAACAAATGGGTAAAGTTATCGGTATCGACCTGGGCACCACCAACTCGTGTGTAGCCATCATGGACGGCGCCCAGCCGAAAGTCATCGAAAACTCGGAAGGGGCGCGGACCACGCCCTCGATCGTCGCCTTCACCGATGATGAGCGACTGGTCGGTCAGCCGGCGAAACGCCAGGCGGTCACCAACCCCTCGAACACCATTTTTGGCGTCAAGCGCCTGATCGGCCGTCGGGTCGACGATGCCGAGGTCACCAAGGACAAGAAGATGGTGCCGTTTTCCATCGTCAACGGTGGCAATGGCGACGCATGGGTCGAAGCCAAGAGCGAGAAGTATTCGCCGTCGCAGATTTCGGCCTTCATCCTCGGCAAGATGAAGGAAACCGCAGAATCCTATCTGGGTGAGGAAGTGACCCAGGCAGTGATCACGGTGCCCGCCTATTTCAACGACGCCCAGCGTCAGGCCACCAAGGATGCCGGCAAGATCGCCGGTCTGGAAGTGCTGCGCATCATCAACGAGCCGACCGCAGCTGCGTTGGCCTATGGCCTGGACAAGAAGAACAGCCAGACCATCGCCGTCTATGACCTTGGCGGCGGTACCTTCGACGTGACCATCCTGGAGATCGACGACGGCCTGTTCGAGGTCAAGTCGACCAATGGCGACACCTTCCTGGGTGGCGAAGATTTCGACATGCGGATCGTCAACTATCTGGCGGACGAGTTCAAGAAAGAGCACGGTGTCGACCTGTCTGGCGACAAGATGGCGCTTCAGCGTCTGAAGGAAGCTGCGGAAAAGGCCAAGATCGAGCTGAGCTCGACCACCCAGACCGAGATCAACCAGCCGTTCATCTCGATGGGCGCCAATGGTCAGCCTCTGCACCTGGTGATGAAACTGACCCGCGCCAAGCTGGAAAGCCTGGTGGGCGACCTGATCAAGAAGTCGATGGACCCCTGCAAGGCCGCGCTCAAGGATGCCGGCATTTCGGCCTCTGACGTTGACGAGGTGGTTCTGGTCGGCGGTATGACCCGCATGCCCAAGGTCATCGAGGAAGTGACCAAGTTCTTCGGCAAGGAGCCGCACAAGGGTGTGAACCCCGACGAGGTTGTCGCCATGGGTGCCGCCATTCAGGCCGGTGTTCTGCAAGGCGACGTCAAGGATGTGGTCCTGCTCGACGTGACCCCGCTGTCGCTGGGTATCGAAACCTTGGGCGGTGTCTTCACCCGTCTGATCGACCGCAACACCACGATCCCGACCAAGAAGTCTCAGGTTTTCTCGACCGCCGAGGACAATCAGAACGCGGTGACCATCCGCGTGTTCCAGGGCGAGCGTGAAATGGCCGCCGACAACAAGATCCTGGGTCAGTTCAACCTCGAAGACATCCCGCCGGCACCGCGCGGCATGCCGCAGATTGAGGTGACCTTTGACATCGACGCCAACGGCATCGTGTCGGTTTCGGCCAAGGACAAGGGTACCGGTAAAGAGCACAAGATCACCATCCAGGCCTCGGGCGGTCTTTCGGACGAGGACATCGAAAAGATGGTCAAGGATGCCGAGGAGAACGCCGAAGCCGACAAGGCCCGCAAAGAGCTGGTCGAGGCACGCAACCAGGCCGAAAGCCTGATCCATTCGACCGAGAAGTCGATCGAAGAGCATGGCGACAAGGTCGACCCGACCACTGTCGAGGCGATCGAACTGGCCATTGCCGCGCTGAAGGACGATCTGGACAAGGACGGCGTGAGCGCCGAGAAGATCAAGTCGGGCCTGCAAAACGTGACCGAAGCGGCCATGAAGCTGGGCGAGGCGATCTATAAGGCGCAGAGCGAAGGCGGCGATGGCGAGCCCGCAGGGGCGGATGCCGGTCCGTCGGACGACGACATCGTCGACGCTGAGTTCGAAGATCTCGGCGAAGACAAGCGCAAGTAACGGGTCATCCGGGCCAGAACGGGCCGGTCCGGTAACCGGGCCGGCCCGCATTCGTTGAGGCAGAAGGGAATTCGGATGTCAAAACGCGACTATTACGATCTGCTCGGTGTGTCCAAGGGCGCTTCGGCCGACGAGATCAAGAAGGCCTATCGCGGTAAGGCCAAGGAACTGCACCCGGACCGCAACAAGGACAACCCGGATGCCGAAACTCAGTTCAAGGAAGTGAACGAGGCCTATGAGGTTCTGAAAGACGCCGAGAAGAAGGCGGCCTATGACCGGTTTGGTCATGCCGCTTTCGAAGGCGGGATGGGCGGCGGCCAGCGTCCCGGCGGCGGTTTTGGATCGGGCGATTTCTCCAGCGCGTTCTCGGATGTGTTCGAGGACTTGTTCGGCGATTTCATGGGTGGCCAGCGGGGCGGCGGCGGCCGTCGTGCGGCGCGCGGCTCGGACCTGCGTTATAACCTACGGGTCACGCTGGAAGAGGCGTTCTCGGGCCTGCAAAAGACCATCAACGTACCCACTGCAGTGGCCTGTTCGGCCTGCGAGGGAACCGGCGCCGAAGGCGGGGTTGAACCCACCACCTGCCCGACCTGTTCGGGCATGGGCAAGGTGCGCGCGCAACAGGGCTTCTTTACCGTCGAGCGGACATGCCCCACCTGTTCGGGTCTGGGTCAGATCATCAAGAATCCATGCAAATCCTGCCGGGGGCAGGGTCGGGTCGAAAAGGACCGCGCGCTGAGCGTCAACATCCCCGCCGGGGTCGAAACCGGCACCCGCATTCGCCTGGCCGGCGAAGGCGAGGCCGGGATGCGTGGTGGCCCGCCGGGAGACCTCTATATTTTTGTCGAAGTCGCCAAGCATGAGCTGTTCGAACGCGACGGGGTGAATCTCTATTGCCGGGTGCCGGTCAGCATGGCCAAGGCGGCGCTGGGCGGTGCCATCGAGGTACCGACCATCGACGGCGGCCGCGGTCGGGTTCAGGTACCTGCCGGCAGCCAGTCGGGTCGGCAGATGCGCCTGCGCAGCAAGGGCATGCCAGCCCTGCGTGGCGGCGGCATCGGTGACATGTTCATCGAACTGGCGGTGGAAACCCCGGTCAACCTGACCAGCAAGCAGAAAGAGTTGTTGCGCGAATTCGACGAGCTGAGCGAAGACAACAATCCCGAGACCAAGAGCTTCTTTTCCTCGGTCAAGTCCTTTTGGGACGGGATGAAAG
>NZ_JBXWRD010000103.1:0-2615 GCF_059612725.1 Ruegeria sp. YKSF070
GATGGCAGGCAACGCGCTGACCGCCGGCAACCGTGCGCAACACTGGCTCGGCCTCGCGACATTGCGGTTGCGCCACCGGGCAGCGATTGGCGAACCGGCACCCGGGCGGCAGGTTCACAGGGTCGGGCGGGTCGCCCGGAATGAGGATGCGCCGCGTCGCCGCCCGCCGCGCCTTGTCGACCGAGGGCACCGCAGAGAGCAACGCCGCCGTATAGGGATGCAGCGGGTTGTTGAACAGGCTCAGCCGGGGGCCATGTTCGACGATCCGGCCCATATACATCACCGCGATGGAATCGCACATGTGCTGGACCACGCCCAGATCGTGGCTGATAAAGAGATAGGTCAGCCCGAATTCCTTTTGTAGCCGCCGGAGCAGATTGAGGATCTGCGCCTGAACCGCCACGTCCAGCGCCGAGACCGGCTCGTCGCAGATGATCAGTTCGGGCCGGGTGGCCAGCGCTCGTGCGATGCCGATGCGTTGTCGCTGCCCGCCCGAGAATTGATGGGGGAAAAGCCGCTTCTGCTCGGGCCGCAGACCGACCTGAACGAACAGTTCGTCGATCACCTTTTGCTGGTCTACGCGCGGCATGTCGGTGAGGCTTTGCAGTGGTTCGCGCACCACATCCTCGGCCCGCTGGCGCGGGTTGAGGCTGGAATAGGGATCTTGAAAGATGAACTGAACCTTGCGCCGGACCTTGCGCAGGGCCTCGCCCTCAAGCCCCAGGATATCGGCCCCGTCCAGCTCGACCCGGCCGGAATGCGCCGCCACCAGCCGCGCCACCGCCAGCGCGGTGGTTGTCTTGCCCGAGCCGCTTTCGCCCACGATGGCCAGCGTCTCGCCCCGCGCAAGCGCAAAGCTGACACCGTCAACCGCATCGAGGAACTGCTTGCGGCCAAAGACGCCGCCACGGCGCACCGCAAAGCGCACGGTCAGGTTTTCGACGTCGAGAAGGGGCCGGTCGGTCATTTACAGCGTCTCCGCATGCCAGCAATCGGCCAGCTGTCCGTTGTCAAACCCCATTGCCGGAGGGCGCTGGCGCAGGCATTGCTCGGTCCGGTAGGCGCAGCGCGAGGCAAAAAGGCAGCGATCCTGTCCGAATTCGCGCAAACCGGGCACAATGCCGGGCACCTCGGTCAGGTCGGGACGGTCCTCGGTCAGGGTCGCCATGATATGGGGCACGCATGAAATCAGCCCCTTGGTATAGGGGTGGCGCGGATGGTCGATGATCTGGTCCACCGGCCCGATCTCGGCATTGCGCCCGGCATACATGACGATCATACGCTCGGCCATTTCCGCCACTGCCCCCATGTCATGGGTGATCAGGATGATCGAGGTACCGGTATCGCGCCGCAGATCGCGCAGCAGGTCAAAGATCTGCGCCTGCACGGTCACGTCCAGCGCGGTGGTCGGTTCGTCCGCGATCAGGATCTTGGGACGGCAGGCCAGCGCCATGGCGATCATCACCCGCTGGCGTTGCCCGCCTGACATCTGGAACGGGTAATCCCCCGCCCGCGCCCGCGCATTGGGGATGCGCACCGCGTCCAGCAGGTCGGCCGCCATGTCGCGCGCGGCGCGGGCCGACAGGCCCTGATGGGCGCGCAGCACCTCGGCGATCTGCTCGCCCACCGTATAGACCGGATTAAGCGAGGTCATCGGCTCCTGAAAGATCATCGAGATCTCGTTGCCGCGAATGTCGCGCAAGCGACTGTCGCTGGCCGCGGTCAGGTCCTCGCCCTCGAACAGGATGCGGCCCGATGCGACGCGGCCCACCCCCTCGGGTAAGAGCCCCATGATCGCCAGCGCTGTCATCGACTTGCCGCAGCCGCTTTCGCCGACAAAGCTTATGTTTTCGCCATGTCCCAGTTCAAAGGACAGGTTGTCGATCACAGGCGCCACGCCCGCGCGGGTGGTCAGCTCGATTCGCAGGTTTTCGACCTTGAGCAGTGCTTCGGTCATCAGCGCGCCCTCAGTTTCGGGTTGAGCGCATCGTTGAGCCCATCGCCCACCAGCGAGATGCACAGAACGGTGACAAAGATCGCCACGCCCGGAATGGTGACGGTAAAGCTGGCATCCAGGAAATAGGTCCGGTTAGAGCCGATGATCTGGCCCCAGCTGACCACGTTGGGATCGGTCAGGCCAAGGAAGGACAACCCCGCCTCGAACAGGATGGCCGAGCCCACCATCAGCGCCGATTGCACGATGATCGGCGGCAGCGCGTTGGGAAGGATCACCCGGAACATCAGCTTGGCGTTCCGAGCGCCCGAGGCGCGGCTGGCGGTAACATATTCCAGCTCGCGGATGCGCAGGAACTCGGCCCGGGTGATGCGCGCCACGGCGGTCCAACTGACCACGCCGATAGCAAAGGTGATCATCGGCAGCGAGGCCCCGAACAGCGCCACGATCACCATCGAGAACAGCAGCGTCGGCAGCACCTGAAAGAACTCGGTAAAGCGCATCAGCGCCTCTTCGACCCAGCCGCGATAGAACCCGGCCAGCGCCCCTACGGTGACACCGATGAAGATCGAGACAAAGGCGGCGGACAGGCCGATGATGATCGACACCCGCGCGCCGCTGATGATCATCGCCAGCAGGTCGCGGCCCAGGTAATCAGTGC
>NZ_JBXWRD010000105.1:0-2210 GCF_059612725.1 Ruegeria sp. YKSF070
GCACCCCGCCAACTCGCTCAGATAATCCGACACCCGCACCGGCGTAAGCCGGATATAAGGCGCAATCCGATCATGCGCACAAAGCATGTCATCGTAGGTCGGGATATACATTTCTGGTCTCTCCCTCAGGCTGCTTTCAACACCGAGGCGGCGCTATGTGACCGGAAATACTCCTGCGCGGCGGCAACACCCGTCCCAAGCGGAACATCAAGTCCCAGATCGGCCATGCACATCTCGGCGGTGGCGATGCCCGACAGCGTCATGACATCGGTCAGGCTGCCCAGATGGCCGATGCGGAACACCTTGCCCGCGACCTCGCCCAGCCCGACGCCAAACGCGACGCCATATTTGCTGGCGGCATGGGTCACGATTTCGGTGGCGTTGAACCCCTCGGGTGTGCGGATGGCGCTGACCGTGTCGGAATAGAGATCCGGCGAGGCCGCGCACAGGTCCAGCCCCCAGGCGCGAACCGCGGCGCGCACCCCTTCGGCGATGCGGTGGTGGCGGGCAAAGACATTCTCCAGCCCCTCGTCCAGCAGCATCCTGCACGCCTCGTTCAGCCCGTTCATCAGTCCCACGGCAGGCGTATAGGGATAGGCGCTGTTGGCATAGCCCCTGGCCATGTCAAGCACATCGAAGAAGGTGCGCGGCAGGGTGCCGGTGCGGGTCGCCACCATCGCCTTGGGGCTGAACCCGACAATCGCCAGACCGGCGGGCAGCATGAAGCCCTTTTGCGAGCCGGTGACGGCCACATCCACCCCCCATTCATCGAAGCGGAAATCCATCGATCCGATCGAGCTGACCCCATCGACGAACAGAAGCGCCGGATGCCCCGCCTTGTCGAGCGCGCGACGCACCGCCGCGATATCCGAGCAGACGCCGGTCGCTGTCTCGTTATGGGTGGCCAGAACCGCCTTGATCCTGTGTTCGGTGTCGGCGGTCAGGATCTCTTCGTAACGATCCGCCGGCAGACCCTCGCCCCAGGGAGTTTCGATCACTTCGACCGCCAGCCCGTGGCGCTGGCACATGTCGATCCAGCGATGGGAAAACATGCCGTTGCGCGCGGCCAGCACTCCGTCACCCGCCGACAGCGTATTGGTCAGCGCGGTTTCCCAACCCCCGGTCCCGGTGGAGGGAAAGATGAAGACCTCGGCTGTTTCGCTCTTGAGCACGGCCTGCACCCCCGCTCGTGCCGGGTGCAGGATCTGCCCGAACAGCGGCGACCGGTGGTCGATCGTCGGCATGTCGCAGGCCTTGCGCAGGCTTTCCGGGATATTGGTCGGCCCAGGGATGAAAACGGGGTTCTGGAAACTCATCTTGTGCCTCGTTCAACGGATTCGGTATTCTATCATCCACCTGGCACAGCCCCTTGACAATTTTTTTGAAAATGTTTTTCATTTCCACTTAAGTCGACTTTATATCATTATTGGCATATACTTATAGTTTTTCATCTCTACGAAATGTGACGTCACAGAAACAAAAGATCGACAGGAGTGCAGCGGTTTGGCGACGGAAAAGCGGAAAAGAGGGCGGCCCAAGGCCTTTGCCGACAAGAGTGAGCAGAACACCAATCAGTCGCTCGACCGGGCCATCGACATACTCGAATGCCTCGCCACGGCGCGAGGACTGACTCTGTCAGAGGTGGCGGACCGGCTCGACCTGGCGCCGGCGACGGTGTACCGAGCGCTGCACACATTCGAAACCCGCCGCCTGACCGAGATCGACCCGGAAACCCAGACCTGGCATATCGGCCCCGACCTGTTCCGCCTGGGTTCCGCCTTTCTGCTGCGCAGTTCGCTGGTCGAGCGTGCCCGCCCTGTTCTGCGCAAGCTGATGGAGATGACCGGAGAAACCGCCAATATCGGGATCGAGCGCGACGGCGAGATCCTGTTCCTGAGCCAGGTGGAGACCCAATCCAACATCCGCGCCTTTTTTCAACCCGGCACGCGCGCGCCATTGCATGCCTCGGGGATCGGCAAGGCGCTGTTGTCGCAATACGACCGCGCCCGCATCGACAGGCTGCTGCCCGATCCACGGCTGGAACAGTTCACCATGAAGACCCTGTTCGACAAACAGCGTCTCTTGGCAGAGCTTGACCTGATCCATCGTCGGGGCTGGGCGCTGGATGACGAGGAACGCACCCATGGCATGCGCTGTGTGGCCGCCCCGATCACCGATTTCACCGGCGAGGCGGTCGGTGGCATCTCAGT
>NZ_JBXWRD010000106.1:0-1757 GCF_059612725.1 Ruegeria sp. YKSF070
GGTCACATGCACCGCACACACAGGCCGGACAAATGACCGCAACCTGCTTCGATCAATCTTGCTCAAGAAAACCCTTGCAAAACAGGAGCCGTCCACAAATGACACCACCCTCAAAACACCTAAGTTGTAGGCATCGCGGATGTTGCAACCTCCTCCAAACCGAGAGAGCCGTTCAAGCCAACATGGCCAATCAATTCAAATCCTGATTGATGGGAACTGACAGCGGAGATCGGGTTGGGCAGGCTAACATTCGTTCCATCCAGCATGCTGTTCGATGTCAGCATATCCGTAGGGTGTGACGCCATGTTCAGAAGGTCTGAGATGTCTAACTGCTGAATATTCGGCGATGATCTTCCGGTAGCAGAGGTGGAAAGGTTTGCCTCATCGTAAACCGGTAACGAAGCGGCGGATAGCGTAAACGGCACTTCGATCGGTTCCTCACCATTCTGGTTCGAAGCTGCAGAGACTTTGTTGGTTCCCACTGATGATGCAATTTCGATGACACCGCCGGCAAACAGATCGATCTGGTCGCTTGTCGTGGCAGTATCGCCGTCCAAGTCGAAAGTCGCCGTAGCAGAGAATACGTTTATAGAGCCCAGAAGGTTTTCTATGTTTGGAATGTCTTGCAGCGCCACAGAGTAATTGAGGCCGCTGGTTGTCAGCGCGCTGCTTTTCTCGTCGGCAATTACTCCCAGTTCGACACCGTCCACATTGAGTGAAAGAGAAAAGTCGATCAACTGAGCATTGAAGAGAGGGGTTTGACCTAGCGCATCTGCGATAGCGGCGGGTGTCGTGACCGAGGTCGCGGATCCGTCTGAATCGACGAAGTCAAGGTTCGAAAGATCGACGTTGGGCCCTATGGCAAAAGCCTCGATATCAACTTCGACGTTGTCGTTAAGATTTCCGAGTGCTCCTTGCCAGTTTTGGGTGATCGGCACCGGGTTCCCGTCGGTGATGAAATACATGATATTGGCGTCATCCGAGCCCTGTCCGCTGAATATGCTGTTGACTTCGTTGAAGGCTGCCTCCCAATTGGTTGACCCTCTCAGGAACGGCAGGCTGTTCAGTTGAGTGATCAGGTCGACGTGATCGTCGACAAGATTGAATGGACCAATGGTACTGGCCGAGGCGGAGTAGGATGTGAGGAATACGTTGACCTCGGTTGCAGAGCCGTCGAACTGATCAGCCAGCCCGTCGAGCGCTGACGACACTGAGTTCAAAAGATCGTTCCAGCCGTTCTGCGTGATGCTTCCGGAACTATCCATGGCGATGAGCAAGTTTATCGCCGTTGATGAAGTCGGTATCACTTCCAGCAGGAATGATCCGGGCGGGTCTCCGGGGGTTTCAGGATTGAAGATGATTGAAACAGGCACATCATCCGGCAGCGTAGTCACGTCTTGCCCGACAACGACAACCGCGGTTCCGGTATCGGAGCCGCCCTGGCCGTCGGAGATGGTATAGGTGAATGTGTCGACCCCATAAAAATCTGCATTCGGCGTATAGGTTACCGAAGGGCCGCTGAAGCTGACGGATCCGTTGGCAGCATTGCCGACTGAAGCTAGCGTCAGTTCGTCTCCATCGACATCGGTGTCATTTGCAATCACATTGAAAGTTATCTGTGCATTCTGGTCGGTGATTGCATAGTTGCTGTTCGCCACCGGCGCATCGTTGACGGATGCGACGGTGAGGGTGAGGGTGCCCTCGTCGGTGCCGCCTTCGCCGTCGGAAACGGTATAGGTCGCCACCGGCACCGGGCC
>NZ_JBXWRD010000107.1:0-1729 GCF_059612725.1 Ruegeria sp. YKSF070
TCCGAGGCGCTGGCGCGCAAGGTTGTCGAGCTGGCCGATTCGGGCAAGGCGAACTTTGCCCCGATCTATCCCGACGACATGGGCCTGTTCGAGAAGATCGAGACCATCGCCAAGCGCATCTATCGCGCCGACGAGGTGCTGGCCGATCAGAAGATCCGCAACCAGCTGAAGGAATGGGAAGAGGCCGGGTATCGCAACCTGCCGGTCTGCATGGCCAAGACCCAGTATTCCTTTACCACCGACCCGAACCGGCGCGGCGCGCCGACGGGCCATTCGGTGCCGGTGCGCGAGGTGCGCCTGAGCGCGGGCGCGGGCTTTATCGTGGTGGTCTGCGGCGAGATCATGACGATGCCGGGCCTGCCGCGCAAACCGGCGGCGGAGACCATCCGGCTGAATGACGCGGGCCAGATCGAGGGCTTGTTCTGAGCCGCGATATGCGCAATTCACGGCCCGGGACCGATCCCGGGCCGTGAGAGTTTCAAGACATGACGACATCCATCCCGCCGGAAGCCTGTGGCGACATGGCCAGCCTGCGAGACCAGATCGACCGGCTGGACCGCGAGCTGATCACCCTGCTGGCCGCGCGGGCGGGTTACATCGACCGGGCGGTGGAGCTGAAACAGGGCAATGGCTGGCCCGCGCGGATCCCCGAGCGGGTCGAGGAAGTGGTGATGAACGCCCGCGCCGCCGCCGAAGGCCAGGGGCTGGACCCCGGCCTGATCGAGGATCTGTGGCGGCAGCTGGTGGACTGGTCGATCGCCCGCGAGGCGCGGGTGATCCGGGAAGTATGAAGGCCGGGCCAGGGCGGGCGCGGCAACAAGGCGGCATCAAGGCGGCAACAAGGAAGAGAGCAAATGGCAGCAACTGTGATTGACGGCAAGGCCTTTGCGGCCCGGATACGGGGCCAGGTGGCGGAACATGTGGCAGAGCTGAAGGCCGGGCATGGGATCACCCCCGGCCTGGCGGTGGTGCTGGTGGGCGAGGACCCGGCCAGCCAGGTCTATGTGCGCTCCAAGGGCAAGCAGACCGTCGAGGTCGGCATGAACTCGTATGAACACAAGCTGGACGCCGACACCTCCGAGGCGGATCTGCTGGCGCTGATCGACCGGCTGAATGGTGACCCGGACGTGCATGGCATCCTGGTGCAGCTGCCGCTGCCCGGCCATCTGGACGAGGACCTGGTGATCAACGCCATCGATCCGGCCAAGGATGTGGACGGGTTCCATATCTCGAACGTGGGGCTTCTGGGCACCGGGCAGAAAAGCATGGTGCCCTGTACGCCGCTCGGCTGTCTGATGATGCTGCGCGACCATCACGGGTCGCTCTCGGGGATGGACGCGGTGGTGATCGGGCGGTCGAACATCGTGGGCAAGCCGATGGCGCAACTCTTGCTGGGCGACAGCTGCACGGTGACCATCGCCCATAGCCGCACAAAGGACCTGGCCGATGTGGTGCGCCGCGCCGATATCGTGGTGGCCGCGGTGGGCCGGCCCGAAATGGTGCCCGGCGACTGGATCAAACCGGGCGCCACGGTGATCGATGTGGGCATCAACCGGATCGAGCGCGACGGCAAGACCAAGCTGGTGGGCGATGTCCACTACGACAGCTGCGCCGAGGTGGCGGGCGCCATCACCCCCGTCCCCGGCGGCGTCGGCCCCATGACCATCGCCTGCCTGCTCGCCAACACCCTCACCGCATGCACTCGCGCAAACAAACTCACAGAACCAAA
>NZ_JBXWRD010000108.1:0-1704 GCF_059612725.1 Ruegeria sp. YKSF070
CGTTCTGAACGGCTACACCGCGCTCGGCATCCCTGTCACACAGCCCGTGGGATAAGTCTGTCCGGGGAAAGGGGAACCCCGGCCATCAGCCGATTTGTGCAACAGAGCCCACAGAAACTCAACTTCAGCCTTATCAACTTACATCGAAAACCGATGTAAGCAAAGCCGTAGACTCGCTGCGAGCGCCCTACAGCCGTCCACCTGCCCTTGCTACGCACACTGACAGCGGACACACTGCTCAGGGCGCTGTACGAAGCTCGTTGACGCTTACTATGAAGGAAGCGGGCTAACAGTCCGTGTAATTGCTACCTAAACACTGGTGCGCACGAGCTTGAGCTTCTGCTATTTGTTGAGCTGTCATTAACTCAGCTACACGGTTTCTATTTTCAGCCGCGTTTTCTATGCTGTTAGAAGCAGCTATATTGAACCACATATGTGCAAGCACAAAACTTTGAACAACCCCTTGTCCGTTCGCATACCTTACGCCCAAAATATTCTGCGCACTTGCATTGCCTTGCTCAGCAGCAGCACGATACCAGCGCACAGCTTCAGCATAATTTTGCTTTACGCCATAACCATTTGCATACATCCAACCCAAGTTGTGCTGTGCATCGGCATCACCTTGTTCTGCAGCAGCACGATACCAATGCACAGCCTCAGCATAGTGTTGTGCAACACCTAAACCTTGCCGATACATCTGACCCAAGTTGTACTGCGCAATAACATCACCTTGTTTTGCAGCAGCACGATACCAATGCACAGCCTCAGCATAGTCTTGTGCAACACCTAAACCTTGCCGATACATCTCACCCAAGTTGTACTGCGCATTAACATCACCTTGTTTTGCAGCAGACGTGCACGACAATAGAGCATTGCTGTAATCCATTGTTTGAAGCTGGCCCCAACAATCTGCCACATCATCAGCTATAGCTGTAGCAGCAGATAAGAAAATCGTCACAGTTGCGGTGAATAATTTCTGTTTCATTGCCAGCCCCCAAACAAAACTAAGTCGCTGCTTTCCGTATCACAGCTTACATCGGAAAACGATCTAAGCATAGCCGCACACACGCTGTAAGCGCCCTACAGCTGTCTTCTCGCCCTTCTGCATATTCTGGACAGCGGAGCGGATGCTGAACACGCTGTATAAAGCTCGTTGAAGCCGCATCGCTTACATCGGAAACCGATGCAAACATAGTCGCAGACACGCTGTAGCGCACCGTACAAGCGCAACCATAGCCACAGCAGCAGCACACAGCAGAAAACCGAAGAACGCTTTGTGTGAAGCTCATTGATGTCCAAGCGGCACACGGCGTTACAATTTGATAATCTCCAAAAGCGCAGCTTCACTCAACTCGCCACGCTTAAAGCGTTTCAGCGCCTCTACCGCAAAACTGTCTTCAGCATCCTCTACAGCTTGCACGACAGTCTTCGTTCTGCGTTTAGTTTTAGTAATCTCGTGTCTGCGTTTTTTCGAAACAAGATGACTGTAGTGATTTTCAATCTGCGCTACCTTACAGCCCATATTTATAGTCAAATCATAAACGCTTACATCGCCCTTCTCCAAACGCAGCGTAGCATATGTGTGTCGTAAACGGCTCTGTTGCACAAATCCCGTGTGGGATTCATCTCATGAATCCAGCGTGGTAGCTGGGATGCATGAGCAGACCTACACCCCCGACCTACAGGACCAGGAACTGGCCAGCC
>NZ_JBXWRD010000109.1:0-1530 GCF_059612725.1 Ruegeria sp. YKSF070
GTCGGGTGCTGTGCCGTGCAAAGTCAGGTTCTCATCGTCGAGCCCTTCCAGCCCGCGCGTGCGGCCCGAGGCGTTTTTCAGCACCGTCGTCACGCCTGCGACCTTGATTAGCGCTTCGGTGAGCGTATCCAGATGCACCTCGGCCCAGGCCGCGTTGGGCTGGATGACACAGGTATCGCCAAACCTGTCGATGATCACACCGGGAAAGCCATCGGCCTCGGCATGGACCAGACGGTAGAAAGGCGCATCAAACAGACGTTCACGCAGTGCAAGGGCGCGGCTGAGGCGGGTTTCGAACCAAGTATTGTCCAACTGCGCGTTGGTATCACGATCCAGCACCCTGCACATGATTTTTGACTCAGGATTGACCGCCACCAGCGCAAGCGCTGCGGGAGTGTCATCCTCGAGAATCGCCAGAGCGCCTGCGGGGATCTTGCGCGTACGGCGGACGGTGACGATGTCATTTGCATAGACCCAAGGGAAGCCATGGCGCAGGCCGCGCGCGTTGGCTTTGGGTTTCAGGCGGATACGGGGGCGGTCGGCAGATTGGGTCATGGTGCCCTCTTAGTCGCGAATGTGCCGATGGAAAAGACCTAGCGGCTTCGCGAACGCCAGCCACCGCGCCGTTTCGGGGTTTGGGCCGCCTGAAGGCCCTCGGACAGAACCTGAGTCATGGGATGATCCGGGCTGTGCAGCGCGTATGCCGCATGCAACTCGGTCAGCGCCGTGTTCTGGTCACGCTCTTCGGGCAGGCTGAGCGCCCAGTCCAGAAATATGCTGCGGCATTCCGGCAGGGTGATGCCTTCGATGCGATAAGCTTCCTGGATCAGACCTGTGTGGTCATTGGGATCAGTGCTGCGTGCCATCTTCGCCCTCTTGGATCACGCTGCCGATCAGGTCGGCCGCAGTTGTGTAACTCTCCTGCAATGCCCGTTGCAGTGCATCGACCTGTTCAAACCCGGTGGCACGGCACAGGAAATCCACACCTCCTTCACCGATCTGCTCCGCCTCGATGACTTTGCCCGATAGAAGCCGGGCCGCACATTGCACCGACCAGCATAGGCTGTAGCAGTCTTTCAGGGATTGCGCCTGCGCGACATCCAGCAACCCGGCAGCGACGGCTCCATCGAGGCCCGAGGACACATCGCGTGCCGTAGTCCCTGCCAGCAAGGCACCGGTTTCGGCCATCAGTTCGATGTCCATCAGGCGGCCGGGCCCGTTTTTGGCATCCCAAATCCCGGCAGGTGCCTTGGCTGCGGCCAGGCGCGTTCGCATCTCGGCGACTTCGCGCAAGACATTGTCCCGCTCGCGTGGGCGCGACAGAAACCCGGCGCGGAACGCTTCGATATCATTTGCCAAACCGGCATCACCCGCAACGACATGAGGACGGGTCAGGGCCAGATGTTCCCACACCCAGGCCTCGTTCTGCTGATAATTGGTAAAGCTGGCCCAACTGGTGGCGACCGGCCCCTGATTGCCGGACGGGCGCAGGCGCATGTCTACTTCATACAGCCGCCCCTGTGACATCGG
>NZ_JBXWRD010000110.1:0-1400 GCF_059612725.1 Ruegeria sp. YKSF070
CTCTTATTGGCGTAGCAATGGCGCTGGTCTTAATTGTGTTGTTGTATCTGCCGATCTTTCCAAGCCTCGTGGAAGCCATGGGCGAGGTAGCGGCAACATCCGCTGTCGATCCTATGCAGGAGTATCAGAGCCCGGTCTGGACAGTGCTGGAAGGGCTACGGACGGCAGTCGGAGACACTGGCCCGCTGACCATGATTGTTGCATTCGGCGGATTGGTCGCCCTGGCGTTTGGTGCCGCAGGAGCACATTCAGCACAACCGCTGTTTTTCCCGTCCATCGTTATGCATATCGTGGTGACGCTGGCTATTCTCCTGTCGCTCGACATGCGGATATGGCCACGCTTCTTTTTTGTTGATATCGGCCCGGTTATCATTTTTGCGGTCATCGGCTGCTGGCACGGTGCAAGCATTGTGGCACGAGTGATAAGCCAACCTCGGATCGGAATGCCACTGTTCGCCGTCGGTGTTGCGGCGATGATCGCTTTATCCGTGATTCTTGTGCAGCGGAACTATGCCGCGCCAAAACAGAATCTGGCCGGAGCTTTTGCCTTTGTGGAACAGACCCGCAACCCTTCCGAGCGGGTTTACGCCATCAATCCGGGCGGGCCTGTCTTTGAGAACCATTTCAATGCCAACTGGACAACCATTGGCGACCCCGAAGCATATGCAAAAGCATTAGCTCAGCCTGGTCCTGTGACATTGGTCGTCCTGTTTCCGAACCGAATGTTCAGCGCCATCCCGCAACTGAGGCAGGATGCCAAAGGGCAACTGGACCTTGTCCATGACTTCCCCGGAACACTGGGCGATGGTAACGTTCATGTATATCGGCGTAACTGAGCGACTGCCGAGCTGGAGGTCAGGGGCAAGACCAGACTGACCGGTCTACAAAATCCAGAGGATAACGCCGCGCTTCCTCTATCAGTGCGGCAGAGCGGGTTCCCGCGACAAACACCATCGACCAGACGGTTTCTCCATCCGGAGTGATCTCGAAAACGCGCCCGGATGTGCTTTCGGTTACAAGAATATTGCCGTTGGGCAACGCCTGATGTGTACCCATGATAAAGCTGAAAAAACGCTGATCATCGTTTTGGGGGTAAACCGTCTCAGCCAGACCAGTCACGGGATCGAACCGAAGGACACGGGCACCCACGAAATCACGGCCAGGCATTCGGTGACCGCTGCCATTATCAAAGACGGTGATGGTGCCGTCCTGCTCGATATCGGGATCGTGCTGCTTCAGCCACGGTCCGTGCTGCATCCAGACGATCTTGCCACTGGATCTGTTCAACACAGCCAGCGCGTGGAGATTACGCATGGAGAGCAGCAAATCTCCGGGCTCCGACCCTGAGATGCGCGCGCTCAGCTCAGGGGTGACGACTTCGATATCGTTGAGATATAGCG
>NZ_JBXWRD010000111.1:0-1538 GCF_059612725.1 Ruegeria sp. YKSF070
CACCTTCGCCTTGTCATGACCATAAGGCAGCAACTCCTCCGCCCCGATCCCCAGCTTCGCGCCAATCTCCAAAATCGGCTTCTTGTTTGCCTCGCGGGCGATTTCTATGTCACTCTTGTACGCCATGTGATGATTTCCCTGTTTCTGCTGTGGGTTAGACCGCGGATGCGGCGGTATCTGTGCGCTGGACCCTTACGGCTGCGTATTTGAACTCTGGTATTTTTCCGTAAGGGTCGAGGGCTGCGTTTGTGAGGATGTTTGCGGCGGCTTCGACATAGGCGAAGGGGAGGAAGACGTTGTCCTGGGCGATGGCGCGGTCGGCGCGGACCATGACCTGGACGCTGCCGCGCCGCGTGGTGAGGCGGATCGTGTCGCCGGGCTCGATGCCCATGGCGCGCAGGGTGGCGGGGTGCATCGAGCAGTTGGCCTCGGGTTCGACCGCGTCGAGCACGGTGGCGCGCCGGGTCATCGAGCCGGTATGCCAGTGTTCCAGCTGCCGTCCGGTGATCAGCACGAAGGGATAGTCCGCATCGGGCCGCTCGTCGGGCTCGACGATCTTTGCCGGGGTGAACCGCGCCCGCTTGTTCGCACGCGGGAAGCCGTCGCCAAAGACGATGGCCTGGCCCGGATCCTCGGGGCTGAGCGAGGGATAGGTCACCGCCTCGCCCTCGAGCCGCTCCCAGGTGATGTTGTCGAGCGATTTCATGTTGCGCTTCATCTCGGCAAACACTTCGCTGGGGTGGCTGTAATTCCAGTCGAGGCCCAGGCGTTTGGCCAGTTCCACCTCGATCCACCAGTCTTCGCGCGCCTCGCCCGGGGGCGCCACGGCGGGGCGGCCCATCTGGACCTGGCGGTTGGTATTGGTCACGGTGCCGGTCTTTTCCGCCCAGGCACTGGCGGGCAGGATCACGTCGGCATAATTCGCGGTCTCGGTCAGGAAGATATCCTGCACCACCAGGTGGTCGAGCATCGCCAGCGCGGCGCGCGCGTGATCCACATCGGGGTCGGACATGGCCGGGTTCTCGCCCAGGATATACATGCCCCTGATGTCGCCATCATGGATCGCATGCATGATCTCGACCACGGTCAGCCCCTTCTGGTTCGAGAAGTCGCCCGAGTTCCACACGCTGGTAAAGGCCGAGCGCACGCCGTCATCGGTGACCGACTGGTAATCGGGCAGGAACATCGGGATCAGGCCCGCGTCCGACGCGCCCTGCACGTTGTTCTGACCGCGCAGGGGGTGCAGGCCCGCGCCGGGCTTGCCCACATTGCCGGTCATCAGCGCCAGAGAGATCAGGCAGCGCGAATTGTCGGTGCCGTGGATATGCTGGCTGACGCCCATGCCCCAGAAGATCATGCCCGCCTTGCCCGCCGCAAATGTGCGCGCCGCGTCGCGCAGCTCACCGGCCGCGATGCCGCAGATGGACTCCATCTTCTCGGGCGTGTAGTCGGCCAGATGCGCCTTCATCTCCTCCCAGTTCTCGGTGAACTGGTCGATATAGGCCTGGTCATACAGCCCCTCTTCGACGATCACGTTC
>NZ_JBXWRD010000112.1:0-1420 GCF_059612725.1 Ruegeria sp. YKSF070
CAGATCGTCTCGACGGGTGAGGCGCTGATGGAACGCCGCCTGTCGGAGATCCCAACCGACGAATGGAATGATATCCGCTGTGACATCACGCCCAGGGAGTATGTCCTGGACTACCTCGCCCATTCCTTCCCGGTGCAGCTCTACGAGCCTTTCACCGACAGCGAGGGCAATCTCTCGTCGCGGCCCGTCACGCGAGACGGCCAACCGGTCGAATGCCGCGAAGCCGTCCGCCGTCGAGACGCGCTGATCGAGAAGCTGGCCTCTCTGCCGCCGGTGCCGGGGGCGCTCGACCAGATCATCCAGCGCTTCGGCACGGATCTCGTGGCCGAGGTCACGGGCCGGTCGCGCCGCATCGTGCGCAAGGGCGAAGGGCATTCGGCACGGCTCGTGGTGGAGAACCGGGCTGGAGCCGCGAACCTCGCGGAAACCCAAGCCTTCATGGATGACGAAAAGCGTATCCTGATCTTCTCGGATGCCGGCGGCACCGGGCGCAGCTATCACGCCGATCTCGGGGCGAAGAACCAGCGCTTGCGGGTCCACTACCTCTTGGAGCCCGGCTGGAAGGCAGATGCGGCGATTCAGGGCCTTGGTCGCACCAACCGCACCAATCAGGCGCAGCCGCCGCTGTTCCGGCCAGTGGCCACCGATGTCAAAGCGGAGAAGCGGTTCCTGTCGACCATTGCGCGACGTCTCGACACGCTTGGCGCTATAACGCGCGGCCAGCGCCAGACCGGTGGGCAAGGGCTGTTCCGGCCGGAAGACAACCTCGAGTCGCCCTACGCCCGCGACGCCCTGCGCCACCTTTACCGCCGCATCTATCGTGGCGATTTGGCGGGCTGTTCGCTCGGGGCTTTCGAGGATGTGACCGGGCTCAGCCTGACCGATGACAACGGGCTGAAGGACGACCTGCCGCCGATCACAACCTTCCTCAATCGCCTGCTGGCGCTGACGATCGACATGCAAGCCGTGCTATTCTCGGTCTTCGAGGAATTGCTCGACCAGCGGATCGAGGGCGCCATCGCCGCCGGGGTCTATGATCTCGGGCTCGAGACGCTGCGCGCCGAGAGCTTCCGCGTCACGGATGCGCGGGTGATCTACACCCATCCTGGCTCGGGTGCGGAAACCCAGCTTCTGACCATCGCGGAAAAGCGCCGCAACACGCCGACAGCGCTCGTGGATGCGCTCGACTGGCTCGATGATCCAAAGGCGCGGCTCTTGGTCAACAGCCGCTCAGGCCGGGCGGCGGTGCAGGTGCCCGCCACCAGCCTGATGCTGAACGATGGCACCATCGAGCCGCGCCTGCGCCTGATTCGCCCGCTTGATGCCAGCACGGTCCCGGCCAAGGTCATGGAGGACACCCACTGGCTCGAGGCCGACCGCGCGGCCTTCACTGCGGCGTGGACTGCGGAACTGGCCGAGG
>NZ_JBXWRD010000113.1:0-1403 GCF_059612725.1 Ruegeria sp. YKSF070
CCAGACGGCTCCATCACCTTTCCCCTTGCCGGATCAATTCGGGCAGGAGGACTATCAACTAATGGATTAAGTTCATCCCTGGCATCGGCGCTGGCACCAAATTTCAATGCACCGCCGACCGTATTTACATCGATTGCAAGGGTCGCACCTCCTGCGTTTCCCGGATCTCTCACTCCAACCGGACCGACAATTGATGTCTTTATCATGGGTGAAGTCAACGCACCCGGAAAATATCTTGCAACCGAGGGAACAACTATTCTTCAGGTTTTGGCCCAGGCTGGCGGCCTGACCAATTTCGCGGCTCGCAAGCGCATCGAATTGCGCCGGGCTGACAGTAAAGCAGGCGCGGTAAACAAATATAAATATAACTACGATGGCTCGGGCAGTGGCATCAAAGGCAATACAGTTCTTAAGACCGGAGACGTTGTTGTGGTGCCCGCACGCCGTTTGTTCGAATAGGGGCTTATACAGGTGGGAAAATCCAAAAATAAACTATCCACCACGCTGGGGGGCGGGGTAGCTTTATTCTTTTCGCTGACGCCTGCGGTTGGACAGCAGAACCTGACGCAACAAACAACTGTACAGCAAACGGCTGCGCCATCGACGGCCACACAACGCGCCCCCAGCTTACAACTCATCTCTCAACAGGCTCAACGAAACCCTGCGCGCAGGGTTGGCCTGCCGCCCGCCGCCCGGCAAACCGGCGGCACCGGAACCGGGCTGAACATAACGTTGGATTATCTGTCATCACTCCGGCATGATGACAATCTCCGGCTAACGGACCCTTCCTTCGGGTCGACCACTTGGTGGGAGAACACACTGGCCTTGGGCCTCGTCAACCAGACACCGGGATCTACTCTGACCTTCGACCTGTCGGGGCTGTATCGGATCGCCAACGAACCAATCATTGGAACAGAATCCAGCTTTTCGGACCCGTTCACTCAGCTGACATATCAACGAGACAACGCTAACAGCCAGTTTCGATTGCTTGCCGAATACCGTGAGAGAGATTTGGCCTTCAACCGGTCACTAACCGACATAAATCTGGATGGTGTCATCGATGCCTCTGATGTCATCGGCACCGTGGGCGACCAGGTCAATACACGTGGGAACCTGGACTGGCAAACTGGTTTGAATGATCCTTTGGGGTTCCGGTTCAGCTACAGCCACCGCGAACGCAGCTATACGAACACAATTAACCCGAACCTGTTCGACAATAGATCGGATGACTATGCAGCAACCGCAATACTTAGAATCTCTCCGATTCTACAGGGAAACGTGCGCGTTAGTTACATAGACTTCAATGCAGACGATGCTGTAGGCACCGACCGGAAGACGACGACAGTGTCAACTGGTGCAACATATGACATATCCCCAGTTACCACTGTCAGTGCGAATATTGG
>NZ_JBXWRD010000114.1:0-1399 GCF_059612725.1 Ruegeria sp. YKSF070
AATGGCAAAGGAAAAGTTTGAGCGTAATAAACCGCACGTCAACATTGGCACGATCGGCCACGTTGACCACGGCAAGACGACGCTGACCGCAGCGATCACCAAGTATTTCGGCGACTTCAAGGCGTATGACCAGATCGACGGCGCGCCGGAGGAGAAAGCACGCGGGATCACCATCTCGACCGCCCACGTGGAATACGAGACCGAGGCGCGTCACTACGCCCACGTCGACTGCCCCGGCCACGCCGACTATGTGAAGAACATGATCACCGGTGCGGCGCAGATGGACGGCGCGATCCTGGTTGTGAACGCCGCTGACGGCCCGATGCCGCAGACCCGCGAGCACATCCTGCTGGCCCGTCAGGTTGGCGTGCCCGCTCTGGTCGTGTTCATGAACAAGGTCGACCAGGTCGATGACGAGGAACTGCTGGAGCTGGTGGAAATGGAAATCCGCGAGCTGCTGAGCTCGTACGACTTCCCCGGCGACGATATTCCGATCGTTGCGGGCTCGGCCCTGGCCGCGATGGAAGGCCGTGATCCGGAAATCGGCGAGAACAAGATCCGTGAACTGCTGGCCGCGGTTGACGAGTATATCCCGACCCCGGAACGCGCTGTTGACCAGCCCTTCCTGATGCCGATCGAAGACGTGTTCTCGATCTCGGGCCGCGGCACCGTGGTGACCGGTCGTGTGGAACGTGGCGTGATCAATGTCGGCGACTCGATCGAGATCGTGGGCATCAAGGACACCCAGACCACCACCTGTACCGGTGTGGAAATGTTCCGCAAGCTGCTGGATCGCGGTGAAGCCGGCGACAACATCGGCGCGCTGCTGCGCGGTATCGACCGCGAGAAGGTCGAGCGCGGCCAGGTGCTGTGCAAGCCGGGTTCGGTGACCCCGCACACCAAGTTCGAAGCCGAAGCCTATATCCTGACCAAGGAAGAGGGCGGCCGTCACACCCCGTTCTTTGCGAACTACCGTCCGCAGTTCTACTTCCGGACCACCGACGTGACCGGCACCGTGACGCTGGCCGAAGGCACCGAGATGGTGATGCCGGGCGATAACGTCGGCTTCACCGTCGAGCTGATCGCGCCGATCGCGATGGAAGACGGCCTGCGCTTCGCCATCCGCGAAGGCGGCCGCACTGTCGGCGCCGGCGTCGTGTCGAAGATCATCGAGTAATCGGTGATCCCGAGACGCGCCGTGAGGGATGTGTCGAAGATCATCGAGCAATCGGTGATCCCGAGACACGCCTGGTTGCTCGAGGAGATTTTCCGCAGGAAAATCTTCCAAGCGCACAAGGGTGACAAACAGAAAAGGCCGCTCCCCCGGAGCGGCCTTTTTCATGTCCACAAACGATCCGACACCCGAGATTATTCGACGAATAATCTCGCAGCCCGCCAC
>NZ_JBXWRD010000115.1:0-1177 GCF_059612725.1 Ruegeria sp. YKSF070
GATATTTCCGATCCCAAGGACAAGGCCGCAAACTTTGGCCTGTTAGGGGCGGCCTTTGGCGTCGGATTTGTGCTCGGACCAGTGATCGGCGGGTTGCTCAGCGAATATGGAACCCGTGCCCCGTTTTGGGCTGCGGCAGGTCTGGTGGCACTGATCTTTGCCATCGGCTGCTTCGTGATGCCTGAAACCGTGACCGACAAGACCCGGCGCGCCTTCAACCTGCGCCGCGCCAACCCGGTGAATTCGCTGCGCGCCATTGCTGCACGGCCCGGTATCCGACCTATGCTGTGGGTCTACTTTCTGTATTCGGTCTCAATCTACGTCTACCCCGCTATCTGGTCCTTTTTCACCACCGAGCGGTTCGGATGGTCCCCTCAGATGATCGGCCTGTCACTGGGCGTCTATGGGATCGGCATGGCCGTTGTGCAGGGCGGCCTGATCCGCCCCGCAATCCGATTGTGCGGCGAACGGGGTGCCATCATCTACGGGATGGGTTTTGAAATTCTTAGTTTCGCAATTCTGGCCTTTCTGACCAACGGGTTCATTGCGCTTTTGTTCATCCCAATCACCGCAATCGGGGCAATCACCACACCGGCACTTCAGGCAATGATGTCCAAAGCGACACCAGATTCGCAGCAAGGGGAGTTGCAGGGCGTCCTCGCCGCGCTCCACGCGCTTTCGATGGTAATCTCGCCCCTGGTCATGACCAGCGTATTTGCGCAATTCATTCGCCCCGACACACCGCTGTACCTGCCGGGTGCTCCTTTCCTGCTGGCACTGGCGCTGATGCTGGCCGGGTTCGTTTTGTTTCGCCGGTCCGCGCCTGTCGTGGCTTAACAACGACACTTACATGGCGGTATTCGCCTTGCGATCAACGCTTTCCCACGCCACCGTGGGGCCAACGGGAATGAGGGAAAACATGCAAACAATCAAAGCCGCAGTCTGCCGGGCATTCGGCGAACCCCTGGTTATCGAAGAGGTTCAGCTGGCGCCCCCCGGCACGGGTGAAGTCGAAGTGACGCTGGATGCAGTGGCCATCTGCCATTCAGACATATCCTATGCCGAAGGTGCCTGGGGCGGCTTTCTGCCCGCCGTCTACGGCCACGAAGCCGCAGGTGTGATCTCGTCAGTTGGAGAGGCCGCCGGAGACTTCAGGATTGGCGAGCCCGTGGTTGTA
>NZ_JBXWRD010000116.1:0-1370 GCF_059612725.1 Ruegeria sp. YKSF070
CGACGCGTCGCAACCCGCTACGACAGATGTCCGAAGGTATTCCTATCAGCCATCGCACTCGCCGCCGCAGTCATCTTCTGGCTCTGAAAATCAATGAGTCTGGAGCCTAGTTCTGCGCCTGTTAGCATCAGCGTTTCAGCCCTATTACCATCTGATTTTTTGGTCTTTGATTCAGATCAACAAACGTGATCGATGATACATCTAATATTTCAAGATTTATTCGGAGGAGAAAATATGTTTCGTTTCCTGAGGGTCATTTTTGTTGCTTCTGTTATTCCCCAATTTGGTTTTGCTGAGTTTGTACCGACTTGGGAGGGAGGAGGAATACGGGTTCAAGGTCACGCACTGTGTTCGACGAGTGGTGCGTGCATTTTCTGTAAATTGAGTGAAAGCGGATCCCGCTTGGACATCGACATTTTCGAACCTCAAAGAATCAAGAACAAAGGGCCGGGAAGCGTGGTTCTGTCGTTGAAGCAAAAAAAATCCAAACAGCAAGTGATTCCAAAAGGTGGAAACATCGAGATTGCGCCATCAGCTAACGGTCAATCGAACTTTGTTCTTTCATTGGTGCAGGTGGGGACGGTCGCAAGAATCGTGATATGTGATTCGAAGAAATAGGTAAGTCGTTAAAATGGGGCGTTCATTGATCAGGCCTCCTTGAGGAGACTGAAGCGTGTCAAATGCCCTAAATCAAAATGTCCGGAACGTAGATAGGGCTGTTGGCGGCCGGGTTAATGTTTAGTTCGGTTTTTCTGCAAAGTGAGCGAAGCCCAATAACTGAAATAAGTTGTCATGTCTCGATGTTGCGGCGAAAGGAATGCTGGCGAAGCTACGATCAGAGACGCAATACGCTACCTGTGGGCGATCTGCTCGGCAATATTTTCCCAGCGACACCCACTGGAGTAAAGCTGGCTGAATAGCTTTTTGTTGCTAATCCGCGTACTGATGGTTGTGGTTTTCCCAGCCGTATCTTTTGCTCAAGATTTCAATGTAGGGCTGAACGCTTATCATGCTGGCGATTTCGAAATAGCCTTGAAGCATTGGCGCTTGCTGGCCGAAAAAGGTGATTCACGAGTACAAAATGCTTTGGGAATAATGTACGCAAAAGGGGCTGGAGTCACGGCCGACGAAGTGGAAGCCGTATAGTGGTATCGGAAAGCCGCTGAACAAGGCAATGCGGACGCGCAATTCAATATTGGTAGCGCGTACTGCTATGCTAATGGAGTTAAGCAAGATTTTTGGGAAGCCGTACACTGGTAGGCGTTGTTGCAGAACTCGCTGGCAGGGGGATTCACGGCATGAATCCGGTAGGTTAAGACGCGGGGCATGAGTAAGCCCGAACCTGCCCGCTACCGCACGACGAACTGGAA
>NZ_JBXWRD010000117.1:0-1056 GCF_059612725.1 Ruegeria sp. YKSF070
GATGACAGGTGGCGTCTTCCTGCGCGAGAATTACGGCATCGCATTTCCGACCGGATCACCGCTGGTCGAGGATGTTAACCAGGCATTGCTCGGCCTGCGCGAAGACGGAACCTATGACGAAATCTATCGCAAGTGGTTCGGGTCGCGAAACTAATCTTGTGCTTCGTCTTCGAAAAACGGTGTCATCTGCGCGACGATCACTGCGTTTTCATCCAATGCTCTTTGCATCAGCGCACGTTCGTCCGGCTCGATATCGTGGCCTTGCGCTTCACGCTCGGCCAATGTGCCATATCCGGTAACATCCAGCGGTGCGGTGTCTGCCTGCTTCAGGATCGCAACCGTCTCACGCACGGCCTCGGCCTCATCCACGCCGCTGGCATAGCACATCAGCGCCGCGCCGGTCGCCCCATCGGGCAGCCCGTCGCCCTCCTTGCGGCCAATCTGGACCAGAAGGGTATAGACTTGCTGACGTGAGGGTTTCTTTTGCTTCTCCATGCACCGGGCCATAGCCCCGCGCCGGTTCGCGGTCAAGCAGCCAACAATTGCAGGAGCCCCGCCTTGCGCCCATAGTACCCAGAATACACCGATCCCGGATACCAAAGGACGCCTTCATGCCCTACCCAGATTTCATAACGAGATTTCCCAGCCTCGACGTACCGTTCCCTGGCGACGTGGTGCAAACGGCCGTGATCCGGTCGGATGCAGGGTTGGTGGCGTTCTTTACTTTTCTTCATGATTTCGAATTGCCCTTACATTCTCACAAAGCCCAATGGGGCACAGTGGTTGAGGGTGAGGTTGAATTGACCATCGACGGGCAGACCCTAACCTACCGCTCTGGCGACAGTTATTCGATCCCGTCAGGCGTGGAACATGGCGGCAAAATCAAGGCAGGCACACGGGTTATCGATGTTTTCGAGGAACCGGACCGGTATCCGATCAAGGGATTAGCTGGGCGAGAGACTCAGTGAACGCGAGTCTCGGCCTCCCTCATTGATTGAAGGCCTCCGGCCCGAAAAACTGTTGAGGTGAATCCGGCGGCGAAGGTGAAACCGAAGG
>NZ_JBXWRD010000118.1:0-1088 GCF_059612725.1 Ruegeria sp. YKSF070
CCGTCGACGCCGGTCACGTATTTGATCTTGTTGTCCTTGACCTTGAAGCTCAGCTGGCATCCCACCCCGCAGAACGGGCAGACGGATGTCACCTCGCGGTCGTAATCGGCGCTGTCGCCATGCTGATAGCTGTCCAGCACGGTCGCCGGCATCAGCGCGCCGGTCGGGCAGGCCTGCACGCATTCGCCGCAGGCCACGCAGGTCGAGGCACCCATCGGGTCGTTCTGGTCGAACACCACCTGCGCCCCGGCCCCGCGCCCGGCCATGCCGATCACGTCGTTCACCTGCACCTCGCGACAGGCGCGCACGCAGAGATTGCAGTTGATGCAGGCATCCAGGTTGACCCGCATCGCCACATGGCTGTCGTCGAGCAGCGGCACATGCGCCGCGTCGCGGGCCGGAAAGCGGCTCTCGCTCACCCCGTTCAGATCGGCCATGGCGTGGAAATGGCTCGACGCGTCATGCGCCACCTCGGGCTGGTCGGCCAGCAACAGCTCGACCACCATCTTGCGGGCGCCCTCGGCGCGGGCGCTGTCGGTGGTGACCACCATGCCCTCGGCCACCGGCCGGATGCAGGACGCGACCAGCGTGCGCTCGCCCGCGACCTCGACCATGCAGGCGCGGCAATTGCCGTCCGGGCGATAGCCCGGGTCGGGCTTGTGGCAGAGATGCGGAATGACCAGGCCGCGGCCATGCGCCGCCTCCCAGATGGTCAGCCCCTCGGGCACGGTGACCTCTTCGCCGTTGAGGGTAAAGCTCACCATCTCGACATGTGCGCCGTCGGCCATCTCAGATCTCCTCCGCGAAGTGTTTCATGGTCAGCCGGATCGGGTTCGGCGCCGCCTGGCCCAGACCGCAGATCGAGGCATCCGCCATCACCTGGCACAGCTCTTCCAGCAGCGGCCGGTCCCAGTGTTCGGCCTGCATCAGCTGGACCGCCTTTTCGCAGCCCGCCCGGCAGGGGGTGCACTGGCCACAGCTCTCATCCTCGAAAAAGCGCAGCATGTTCAGCGCCGCGTCGCGCGCGCTGTCCTGCTGGCTCAGCACCACCACCGCCGCCGAGCCGATGAAGCTGCCATGCGGCTGCA